>CAKQWL010000031.1 GCA_934278965.1 uncultured Clostridia bacterium
GCGATATTCATATCCATGACCTGGATTTCCTGACGCTGACAATGACCTGCTGCCAGATTGACCTCGTAAAATTGTTAAAGGGCGGTTTTTCGACCGGACACGGTCATTTAAGAGAACCAAATGATATCGAGAGTTACTCGGCACTGGCGTGTATTGCGATTCAGTCCAACCAAAACGATCAGCACGGCGGTCAGTCGGTGCCGAATTTTGATTACGGCATGGCGCCGGGGGTGAGAAAAACTTATAAGAAACTTTACTGGACAAACCTCGGTAAGATGATTGATTTCCTTCAGGATCGGGAGGATGGTGTTGCTTATGTCAAGGAACTCGGCAAAAAGATTGAGGAAGAATATGGCGCAGTACCGTGCATGGCTTGGGACAATAACTATAAAGAACTGGAACTTGAGGAATTAAAGACGATTGTTTCCGAAAAAGAAGCGCTTCATATGCAGGAAAGAGCAACGAAGTTTGCCGATATTGAGATCCGGCGCAAGACTTACCAGGCGATGGAGGCTTTGGTCCATAATTTGAATACGATGCATTCGAGAGCCGGTGCACAGGTGCCGTTCAGTTCCATCAATTACGGAACGGATACTTCCCCGGAGGGAAGGCTTGTGATGGAGAGCGTGATGCTCGCGACCGAGGCCGGACTCGGCAACGGAGAGACTCCGATTTTCCCGATTCAGATTTTCAAAGTCAAAGAGGGCATCAGCTACAATCCGGGAGATCCGAATTATGATTTGTTCAAGCTTGCCTGCAGAGTATCGGCGAAGCGCCTGTTCCCGAACTTCTCATTCCTGGACGCACCGTTCAACCTCAAGTATTACAAAGAGGGGGATTACGATACGGAGGTGGCTTATATGGGCTGCCGTACGCGTGTTATCGGAAATGTATATGATCCGACAAGAGAAGTCGTATGCGGAAGAGGAAATCTCAGCTTCACTTCGATCAATCTGCCGAGATTGGCGATCAAAGCAAACGGAAATCTGGAAATTTTCTTCGAAAATCTGGATCATGTAATTGATCTCTGTATCGATCAGCTTTATGAGCGTTTCCAGATTCAGGCCGCGAAAAAGGTGCGCAATTTCCCGTTCCTGATGGGGCAGGGAGTGTGGCTGGATTCCGAAAAACTCGGTCCGGATGATACGATTGAGGAAGTGATCAAACACGGAACACTTTCAATGGGATTTATCGGATTGGCGGAATGCCTGAAGGCGCTGATCGGAAAACATCACGGGGAGTCCAAGGAAGCGCAGACGCTGGGTCTTGAAATCATCGGGTACATGCGAAAGAGAATGGACGATAAATCGAAAGAAACCGGACTGAATTGGACGCTCTTGGCAACGCCGGCAGAGGGCCTGTCCGGAAGATTTGTTCGGATCGACAAGCAGAAATACGGCATTATCGAGGGTGTAACCGATCGGGATTATTATACAAACAGTTTTCACATTCCGGTATATTACAATATCGGAGCATTTGATAAAATACGTCTGGAAGCGCCGTATCACGCGCTGACCAATGCGGGACATATCTCTTATGTGGAACTCGACGGAGACCCGCTCAAAAATCTCGACGCGTTCGAAAAGGTCGTAAGATGTATGAAAGAAAGCGGCGTCGGGTACGGCTCCATCAATCATCCGGTGGATCGGGATCCGGTCTGCGGTTTTACCGGTATTATTGATAACGAATGCCCTTGCTGCGGCCGGAAAGAGTACGAGGATGGTGAGGGGTTCGAGCGGATCCGCCGGATTACGGGATACCTCGTCGGTACGATGGATCACTGGAACGACGCAAAGTCAAAAGAAGAGGCAGACCGTGTAAAGCACGGACTGCGCGAAGAGATTTAAGAAGCATCGAAGCTTCACAATCGGTAAGGAGAGGAATACATGGGAGAGAAGGAGGCTGCGACTGTAAGGATCGCAGGGGTGTATCGGGAGTCGATCGTAGACGGTCCCGGGATTCGCTTCACAGTGTTTTGTCAAGGATGCAGTCACGGCTGCCCGGGCTGTCACAATCCGGAAACGCATGATTTCGACGGGGGATATGACTGCTCCGTCGATCGGATTGTGGAAGAGGTTTTGAAAGATCCGATTCTTGACGGAGTGACACTTTCGGGAGGCGACCCGGTCTTTCAGGCTGCCGGCTTTGCGGAGCTTACCGAGAAACTGAAAGGGCATGGTATCAATGTGCTCCTTTATACCGGCTTCACCTATGAGGAGCTGCTTGAACGCGCAAAAGAAGATCCGGATACAGAGAGGCTCTTTTCTCAGATCGATTATCTGATTGACGGTCGTTTTGTGCAGGAGGAGAGGGATTTGACGCTTCTCTTCCGAGGCAGTCGAAATCAGCGGTTCATTGACATGAATCAGACGAGAAAGCAGGGAAAGATTGTTTTGTATGAAGAATCCGTGCATTGACGGAGTTTCTGAAAAAAACACTTGCACAGCAGGTTGTACCTATGCTATAATATCGATTGTTCGAGTAAAATTGAACGATTGAGAATCATTTAAGATTGAATCAATGCGAAAGCTTACGATAATAAAGGAGGTGCGGTACATGTCAAGAAAGTGTGAGATTTGCGGTAAGGGTCAGGTTTCCGGAAACAATGTTTCCCATTCAAACAGACACTCAAGAAGAAAGTGGAACGCGAATATTCAGACTGTTAAGGTTCGTGAAGCCAACGGTACAGTCAGAAGAGCGAATGTTTGTACAAGATGCTTAAGATCCAATA
>CAKQWL010000032.1 GCA_934278965.1 uncultured Clostridia bacterium
CATAAAACGCTGTATACATATCAGGCAAGTGTGCTATAATGAGACTATATAGATTACGGAACCATGCTGCGAAAGGAGAGAGAAAAAGACATGATCAATCTGTCACAGCTGAAGCAGGTACACTGTATCGGCATCGGCGGCATTGGACTTTCCGCCATTGCGGAGATTTTCCTTTCTCGAGGATGTACCGTGACCGGTTCGGATATGAAAGAAAGTGCGGTCACAGACCATCTGATCGAAAAAGGTGCTCATATATTTTTAGGCCATAGAGAAAAGAATGTAGAGGGTGCGGATGTTGTCGTCTATTCGGCGGCGGTCGCTGCCGAAAATCCGGAGCTTGTCCACGCGAAGGAGCTCGGCATTCCGATTCTCACAAGAGCGCAGATGCTCGGAGAATTGATGAAGGGATATGAAAACAGTATTGCCATATCCGGCACGCACGGCAAAACTACAACGACCTCTATGGTTTCTTTGATTCTGGACAGAGCCGGCAAGCATCCAACGATCCTGGTAGGCGGCAATCTGACGGAGATCGGCGGAAATGTCAAAGTAGGGAGTAGTGATTATTTCGTTACGGAGGCCTGTGAATACATGGACAGTTTTTTGTCTCTGCGGCCAAAAATCGAAATCATTTTGAACATTGACTCCGATCACCTCGATTATTTTAAGGATATCAGCCACATTGTGGATTCCTTTGACCGTTTCGCGAAGCTGGTGCCGCCGGATGGGATGATTATCGCTTACGATGCGAATTCCTTCGTCAAATCCGTTGTCGGCGATCTGGAGCATGTTGTGACTTACGGATACAATGAGGGTAGTTCTTATTATGCAACGAAGATCGAGTTTGATGAGAAAGGGCACCCGGCATTTACGGCCAATCATAACGGCGAGGTGCTCGGTCGTGTGCATCTTGCCGTTCCGGGAGAGCACAATATTTTGAACGCGCTGGCGTCGATCGCCTGCTGTCACAGCCTCGGAGTCGATATGGAAACGATCACAGAGACACTCGCCGGTTTCGGCGGGACGGCGCGCCGCTTCGATGTTGTCGGCATGACGGAAGCCGGTGTACAGATTGTGGATGATTACGCGCACCATCCGACGGAAATCCGCGCGACGCTCGCTGCGGCGCAGAATGTTCTGCACAAGCATCTTTGGTGCTTATTTCAGCCGCATACCTACACAAGGACGCTTGCGCTGTTTGAGGAGTTCGCCGACGCGTTTGAGCAGGCGGATAAAGTCGTTTTGGCGGAGATCTATGCCGCGCGGGAGAAGAATATTTATAAGATCAGCAGTAGGGAACTGATGAATGAGATCAAGGAACGCCATCCGGGAAAAGAAGTGTACTACTTCCAGGATTTCGAAGAAATTGCGGATTTTGTTGAGAACAACGCGGAAACAGGCGATCTGGTGATCACCATGGGCGCGGGGGACATTTATAAAGTGGCGGATATCCTGCTGGAGCCGGAAAATGGAAAGAGCAGATAGGGAGCTCGTGAATGACTTACGAGGAATATGAAATTCAGGAGAAGGAGCGCCTCTCCGTCAACATCGGACATCTGGAGCACGGTGTGAGATTTGTGGATATCCGTGCGGCGTACATTGATCCGGAGGTCGTCATCGGAGCCGGCACCGTAATTTATCCGGGGGTGGTTCTGGAGGGCAGGACCGTGATCGGAGAAAACTGTGTGATCGGCCAAAATACCAACATTAAAGACTGCACCATCGGAAACGGAACGGATATCCGGAGTTCTTTTCTTACGGAAAGCACCGTCGGAGAGCGGACGCATATCGGCCCGTTTGCTTACCTAAGGCCGGGAAGCAGGATCGGAAACGATTGTAAGGTCGGAGATTTTGTGGAAATTAAGAATTCCTCTTTTGGAGACGGGACAAAAGCGTCTCATTTGACATATGTCGGAGACTCGGATGTCGGAGGCGGCGTCAATATCGGCTGTGGTGTTGTTTTTGTCAATTACGACGGAAGCGAAAAGCACAGAAGCCGTGTGGAGGACGATGCATTCATCGGCTGCAATACCAACCTCGTATCACCGGTCCATATCGGGGAAAAGGCTTACATCGCGGCCGGCGCGACGGTGACGAAGGATGTACCGGCCGGCGCGCTCTGTGTGGCAAGAGAGAAACAGAGACACATTGAAGGCTGGGTCGAAAAAAGAGGACTGCTGGACAAGAAGAAAAAATAAAAAGGTGTTCTTATAGAAAAATAGGAAAACGGTAAAAAGTATCAGCTTGGTTTTGGTTTAACGCACAAAGGAAAAAGAAAGGAACAGAAACAGTATGAAATCAGGAGCATTCGCAGATTACAAGGTGTTTGCGGGAAATTCCCACACCGCGCTTGCAGAGGAGATCGCATCCATCATGGGAAAGCCGCTCGGAAAAGCGACTGTGACCACATTCAGCGACGGTGAAATCGCTGTAAACCTGTGGGAAACCGTGCGGGGGATCGACTGCTATATCGTGCAGTCCACCTGCGATCCGGTGAACAACAACCTGATGGAGCTTCTTATCATGATCGATGCCATGAAGAGAGCTTCGGCAGGCAGAATCAATGCGGTCATTCCGTATTACGGATATGCGCGTCAGGACAGAAAAGCAAAGGCCAGAGATCCGATTACGGCAAAGCTTGTTGCGGATCTTCTGATGGCTGCCGGTGCGGACCGTGTTGTCAGCATGGACCTGCATGCAGCGCAGATTCAGGGATATTTTGATATTCCGGTGGATCATCTTCTCGGAATGCCGGTCCTCGCAAAGTATTTTGTAGAGAAGGGTATGGAGGATGTTGTAGTCGTATCGCCGGATCACGGAAGTGTGACAAGAGCGCGGAATCTGGCCCAGTATCTGAACTGCCCGATCGCGATCGTGGACAAAAGACGGCCGGAGCCGAACAAGAGTGAGATCATGAATATCATCGGAAACATCAACGGCAAGAACTGTATTCTGGTCGATGATATGATCGATACTGCGGGAACCATCACGAATGCGGCAAACGCGATTCGGGAGTTGGGTGCGAAGTCCGTATGCGCGGCGGCGACTCATCCGATTTTGTCCGGTCCTGCGATCCAGCGGCTGGAGGATTCCGCGATCGAGGAGACCGTGCTGCTCAATACCGTACCGATTCCGGAGGAAAAGCTGCTGCCGAACATGAAGATCCTTTCCGTGGCACCGCTGTTTGCAGAGGCGATGATTCGAATTTACACGAATGATTCCATCAGCAAATTATTCGATTAGGAGAAAAATCTTACATGTATATTATTGCAGGGCTTGGAAATCCGGGCAGGCGCTATGAACAGACACGCCACAATATCGGATTTCTTACCGTGGATCGAATTGCCGAAGAGCTCGGTATAAAAACAGATCGAATAAAATTTCAGTCTTTGGTCGGAGAAACGATTTTCTCCGGCCAAAAAATCGTCTTGATGAAACCGCAGACATACATGAACCTGTCCGGCCGCGCTGTGCGT
>CAKQWL010000033.1 GCA_934278965.1 uncultured Clostridia bacterium
CCGGTGATAGCCGATAAATCGCATCAATGATATAATTACGGTAGGACGAGTTTCCATCCTCCGCGGAAAGTCTTTCATACGCCTTTTCTCCGCAATATCCCATCGCCATAACCGCTGCGGCAGCAGCTTCCAAGGCCGATTCCCGATAAGCCGTGATGTATGCCGCCGTCATCGCGGAAAGCTGGCAGCCGGTCCCCGTAATACTGCTCATCATCGGGTGTCCATTCCGAATACAGTACGCCTTCTCGCCATCGGCAACGAGATCAATCGCACCCGTTACCGCGATCACAGCGCCGGTCTCCTTCGCAAACCTTTTTACAAAAGCCGCGGCCTGATCCAGGTTTTCTTCCGTGACCCGGTCCGCCGCATCGGCATCGACCCCTTTCGTTGTACCCGTTCCGAGCGCCAAGGTTCGAATCTCTGAAATATTCCCCCGAATGACCGTAAAATGGATTTCCGAAAGAAGTTTCAGCGCCGTCTCGGTCCGAAGCTTCGACGCACCGGCACCGACCGGGTCCAAAACCACCGGATGTCCGAGTTCATTTGCTCTTTTTCCTGCCGCAAGCATCGCCGGAATCGTGTGCTGATTGAGTGTTCCGATATTGATATTCAACCCCCCGCAGATCGTTGTGATTTCCTCTGCCTCATCGATATCATCCGCCATAATCGGGGACGCTCCGCAGGCAAGCAGAATATTGGCACAATCATTTACGGTAACATAATTTGTAATATTATGAATCAGCGGGCATTTTTCTCTAACCCTCGCCGCAATCGTCTTTAAATCAATCTTTTTTTCGAGTTCCTGAGTCATTTCATTTCCCTCCTTTTGGGTGCTTTCTTTAATAATGCGCCTCCAGACGCGTTTTCATGCTTCCGAGTGTTCCGGTTTTTTGGAGCGACAGAATCAAGACCGCAGCCAAGATCGTACCGCCGACCGTCGAAATCAGAAATGGAACGACAAACCCGTAAAACGCAATGCTGCCGGCCGGTTTTCCCATCAGAAGGACCGCGACCGGATAAGCCGCCAATCCGCCGATCACGGAGGTTCCGAAAACTTCCCCTAAAAAAGTAAGCGGAAGGTTTTCTGTTTTGCGATACGCAATCCCGCAAAGCAGTGCGCCAAACATGCTGCCCGGAAAGGCCATCAGCGTTCCGAGACCGAGAAGATTTCTCAGCAGGCTCGCAACAAAAGCAACCGCAACGGCATACCCCGGACCGAGAAGCACCGCGCACAAGACATTAACCATATGCTGCACCGGCGCACACTTACTGGAAAACACCGGGAAAGAAAACAGACTTCCGACAACTGCGGCCGCACAGAAAAGACCGGCAACCGTCCATTTTTGCAAATTGATTTTTTTCATATTTTTTCTCCTTTGAAATACGACCGAGAAACGGCAAAACAGCGCACGCTTCTCTGATTTTAAATACGCGGAAACATTTTTTCCGCACAGAAAAGGTCGGTCGAAGCTTACTGGCTTCCTCTCACGCCGGAACACGGCTTCCCATCGCTGTTTTTCTCCGGCACAGGGCGCTCCCCCTCTGCCTGCCGCGGCACCTTCCGCCGCAGATCCGTTCTTCACATCCTTTCCAAAAGAAGCTGATAAAAAAACAAGAGACCCCATTCATACGGTGTCTCCGAAAAAAGCAGTTATAACTTCCTACGGCGGCATTATCCGCATCAGGTTAAGGGTCGAAGCATTCCGCCTCCTCTCAGCTCGCTCGTCGCGCGCTCCCCTGTTTTTATTCATTCTACCACCAAATCCATTTTTGTCAAGAATGAAAATTTCTTCCGTCCTCTTGATTGGCCAGATTATTAAGACACATTACATTCGTAATGTACCTTGCAAAAATAGAATGAACAAAATATAATGTAGATGGTATTTCATGTATAAAATGGAGCGTAGATATGTTTACATTAAATCAACTGACCGTCTTCAAACGCGTTGCTGAAACCGGCAGTTTTAACAAAGCCTCTTCGGAAGAGTATATGACAACCAATGCGATCATGAAGCAGATTAACAAGCTGGAGCATGAGCTTGGATTTCCGCTTTTAATCAGAAGTCATAAGGGAGTTCGGCTGACGGAAGCCGGCGTCAGCTTTTACGAAGATACGGTAAGGATTCTTTCTATCTGCGATAGCGCCTCTGCGCGCGCAAAGTCTGTGGCAAACAAAACCTCCGTACCGATTCGTTTCGGTTCTTCGGCGGCAAATCGGCCCGAGGATATCGAAAGTATTCTTACGAAAGTTTTTGAAAAGTTTCCGGATATTTGTATTGAAATGGTTCCTTTTGAGAATACATCCGACGGAACAGCCGTGGTCTATCCCAATCTCGGTGAAAGAATTGATGTTATCGCCAGTTCTTTTGATGATTACATCAAAAAAAACTGGAAATTCGAAGCCTTGGAGCTTTCAAGGGTCCCTATCAGCCTTGTCCTGTCCAAAGCGCATGCTCTTGCCGGAAAAGCGCTGATCTCCTTTGAAGATCTCGCCGGCGAGAAGCTGATGATTGTTCGCCGGGGATACAGCCTGTCCCTGGACGAAGTCCGTAATCATATTGAGACCTATTATCCGAAAATCAAAATTATCGATGTCCCCGCATTCGGAATGGAATTATACAATAAGGTTGTGAGTGACAATCTTGTCTTGCTCGGAATCGGCAGCAGCATCCATGCGCATCCTCTCACCACACGAATTCTGTTGGACTGGCACAAAAAATGTCCTTTTGGAATTCTGTACTCCAAGAATCCATCGGAAGCCGTAAAAAGATTTATCTCCGCTGTAAAAAGTATCACTGCGGACAGCGAATAAACATTTTTTCATCAAAAAAGTCCTCTGCCGCGGCAGAAGACTTTTTAAAAGAGTGAATAAGAATAAATTGAACAATTCTTTTGCTAGCACTTCTCATAGCCAATGGCAAGAGCGCGCTGATTTGCAGCATTGAACTTCGCTTTACCATGCTCTGTAAAATACTTATCGATTGCAGCTCCGGTTCCTTCCAGACTCATGATTCCCGTATGCTTTACGAGAGCACCGATCATTACCATGTTCGCGCCCTTCGGATTATCCGCCTCGCGTGCAAGCTCTTCAGTATCTACTTCAACCACATTAATATCCTCTCTGTACTTTCTATTCTTAACAAGGGAGGAATTTACAAAAAGGTATCCGCCCGGTCGAAGCGCGCCTTCAAATTTATCGATTGCCGGTCCGCTCATTCCAACCAGAATGTCGATTTCCTTCGCAAGCGGGGAAGCAATTTCCTCGTCGCTCACCTTGATTGTGCAATTGGCTGTACCGCCTCTCATCTCCGCTCCGTACGAAGGATACCA
>CAKQWL010000034.1 GCA_934278965.1 uncultured Clostridia bacterium
GAGGTGCGCCGCAGCGGCGGCTTGCAGATATGGCCATCCAGAAAAATCTCATTCTCGAAAAAGCATTCGGTACCGTCCGGTATCACCTCAAACTCCCGCGCAAAGACGACAATATGAAGCCGGCTTCTTCCGTCCGTTTCCTCATTATAGGTACGCACCTGTCCTCTTACAGCTGCTTTCATTCCGCGCTTCAGTACCAGTCCGCAAAGCAGCCTTTCGGAAATCTGCACGCGGATCTCGTCGCAGTATCCGCTGCTGCGCGTGATGCCGAGCAGCACCTCGTAAAAAGCTTCTCCGTATGTTTTGTGGCTGAACGCGGGCTCACTCAAAAGCTCGCCCGAAAGTCTTGCTCTGTTCGTTTCAATGATGTCCGGGTTGGTTTCCATCGTTCTCCGTCCTCCTATGCAAATAAATGTTTCTACATATTATGAGGACAGAGCATTCCCTATGACAGATAATCCCGATCTGCCGATACAGCCGCTACATCATCGCCCGATAAAGATACCGGCTGAGATCGTCCGCTGTCGGTTCCTCCGGATCTGCACAAAAGATTCGAAGGCGCCTCGGAAGCACCGTAAAGTGCAGCGGTAATTTTTCTCCTTTTTCGCCGTCTACATCCGTTGAAACATCCTCCGCCGACTCCAGGTACAGCTCCTCGGTCTGGAAATAGAGGACATTTTTATTGTTCGGATGATTTCCGGCGATTACTTCAAAAAAGATCGGAGCCAGCTCATGCATTTTCATCTTTTTAAAGACGATGACATCCAGCTTCCCGTCACTGATATCCGATTCCGGCGCGACCTGATGGAATCCTCCTGCCGAGCAGCCATTCATGACAGTCATAAAAAACATCTCGACATCTCCGGTCATTTCCTTGCTTCGAAGCGTTACCGGAATCGCATGCAAATTGACAATTTCCGAGAAGCCTTTCAAATAATAGGCTGTCACTCCGAGCGTATTTTTCAGGTTCGGATCAGTCTTTTGCGATACATCCACCAGCGTTCCCATCGCGGCCACATTGATGTAGCACTTATCATTCATTTTTGCGACATCCACAGAGATAATCTTATCCCCTAAAGCAACCTCCACCATCCGATTGATGTCACGCGGAATGTCCATATAATACGCAAAATCATTTGCCGTCCCGAACGGGAAAATGGCAAGCGGCAGGTCCAGATTGTGGCGTACCATGGCATTGACAACGATATTGATCGTCCCGTCGCCGCCCACTACAACGATCTGGCGGTACTGCTCCGGATGCATACTGGAAAGCGCGTAATCCAAGAGATCTCGGTCCAGTCCGCGGATCGGCTGCACCAGATATCCTTTTTCCTGAAATCTCGCAATAATCAAATCCAGATATTCCGGAAACCGTCCCGTTCCGGAATTGGGATTGTAGATCAAAAGCACCTTTTTCCGCGCTTCATCCTTTTCCAGAACCTGATATTTACTATTACTCTCTTGAATCTCTTTCTCCTTATTGTTCTCCATTGATTAACTCTCCCCTTATTTCTCCAACCAAATAAAGCGACCCTGCAAAGAGCAGTACATCGAAATCCTCTCTGCTCCTCTCGAGCGCCGCCCGCATCGCCTCTTTCGGATCTGCACAAACCGTGCACACTCTGCCGCGCTCCCGGATTTTTTCTGCGAGTACCTCGGCCGCGAGTTTTCGCTCATTTCTCGGTTCTGCTGCAATAAACTCTCCGCAGAAACTGCACAGATGATCCAAAATCCCGGAAACCGCCTTGTCTGAAAGGACCCCGGCCACCGTAAGAATCTTCTTCCCGGCAAAGAGCGTCTTTATTGTTTCGGCTAGTGCCGCCGCCCCTGCTTCATTATGCGCGCCGTCCAGGATAATGAAAGGCTTCCCTGCCCGTATAATTTCAAAACGCCCTATGTTTTTCGCCTTCAGAAATCCTCTGTACAGCTTTTCTTTCTCGATTGTGATTTTGTGCTCCCGCCGCAAAACATCGAGCGCTGCAAGCGCTGTCACGGCGTTCGCGACCTGATGACGCCCAAGCATGGAAATCCCAAGATCTTTATAAACCGTATCCCCGATCACCACATCAAACCGGCTCCCGTTGAGGTCTTCCCTCACATTTTCACAGGAAATCTTCGACACATCATACAAAACCGCACCGGTGCGATACGCTGCACGCGCAATCACCTTTGCCGCTTCCTCCGTATCTACATTCATAATGGCCGGTGCGCCCTTCTTCAAGATCCCCGCCTTCTCCGCCGCAATCTCCGAGAGAGTATTCCCGAGTCGATCGGTATGATCGTATGAAATCGATGTGATCACCGCTGCCAACGGATGCTCGATAACATTCGTCGAATCTCCGCGGCCGCCGAGCCCCACCTCCATGATTGCAAAATCACAGCGTCGCCGTGCAAAAAAAAGAAAGGCCACCGCTGTAATCACTTCAAATTCTGTCGGTGAATCGAATCCGTCCCGTACCATCTCCTCCACCTTTTCCAAGGTTTCTTCCGTGAAAGCTTCGAGTTCTTCCCTTTGGATATAACTCCCGTCCAACTCAATCCGCTCGTTAAAAACGGTCAAATACGGCGATGTATAGATACCGACACGGTATCCCTGCTGGCGCAGCACCTCATACAGGAAGCGGCACACCGACCCCTTTCCGTTCGTTCCGGCCACATGAATACACGGAAGCTCTCTCTCCGGATTGCCGAGCCTGCGCATCAGTTCCTTCATGCGTGACAGGCCGAGAACACTGCCGAATCTATGAAATTCATGAATTTTATCTATGGCACTTTTGGATGCTGTTGTCATCTCTGCTCTGTCCCCGTGTTTACGATATATAGCCAGTAAGCGCTCCCTCGGAAAAGGAGCGCTTGCCTCAGCTGCCTGTCTTTATTTTACAATTTTTTTGTGACAAGTGCAAGACGGGAAGTAACCTTTTCCAGCATATCTTCGTACTTTGCCATCTTTTCTTTTTCTTCGGCAATTTTAGCCGCCGGCGCCTTATTGACAAAACCCGGATTTGCCAGCATCTTCTGTACCCGAAGAACTTCCCCCTCCAGCTTTGTCTTTTCCTTTGTGAGCCGCTCGTATTCCGCCTTGTAGTCTAAAAGGTCATCCAGCGGAACAAAGATCTCCGCCCCTTCCATGACCGCCGACATCACATCCTCCGGCAGGCCTTCCTTCCCGGTTCGGAATTCGATCTCGGTCAGATTCGCGAGATTGCGGAGGTAAGACTCGCCTGCCTGCATCCGTCCGAGACTTTCGGCATTGCAGACGATCACCGCGCGGAGTTTTTTGCCCGGCGAGGTTTCCGCCTCTGCGCGAATATTCCGGATACTGCGAATCGCTTCCATTGCCGTTTCGAGAATCTTTACATCTGCCTCAAAGGTCAGCTCTTCGTCATACTGCGGAAAATCCGCCTTCATCAGGAAATCATGCGGATTCTCCTCCTTGCGGTCGCCGGAGAGACGCGGCAGGAAGCTCCAGATCTCCTCTGTAATAAACGGCATGAACGGATGCAGCATCTTGAGCATATCGGAAAGCGTCCGTACCAGTACATATCTCGCAACCGCCTTGTCTGCTTCATTCTCTCCGTACAGACGGCTCTTTACGAGCTCGATATACCAATCGCAGTATTCATTCCAGATCAAATCGTAAATCCGCTGTCCAGCAAGAGCAAGGTCGTATTTTTCCAGAGCTTCATTCACATAAGCTGCCGCATCATTCACCCTTGCAATCATCCACTTGTCCTCCGGGCGAAGTGCGATATCACTCAGAGACTTGCCGCAGCACGGTTCCTGAATTTCACGGAATGCGCCATCTTCATTTTTAAGATTCATGATCACGAAGCGGGAAGCATTCCACAGCTTGTTGGCAAAATTCCGTGCGGACTCCAGCCGATCGGTCTTAAAACGCATATCATTTCCCGGTGTGATTCCTGTCGTCAGCATGAAGCGGAGAGCATCCGCGCCGTACTGGTCGATGATTTCCAGCGGATCAATGCCGTTTCCGAGCGATTTGCTCATCTTGCGTCCTTCTGCGTCCCGCACCAGTCCGTGAACATAGACATGATGGAACGGTGCTTCTCCCATCGCCTCCAGCCCGGAAAAGACCATTCTGACAACCCAGAAGAAGATAATGTCGTATCCGGTCACCAGTACATCGGTCGGATAGAAATATTTGAGATCCTCTGTCTCTTCCGGCCATCCGAGTGTCGAGAACGGCCAGAGTGCCGAGCTGAACCAGGTGTCCAGAACATCCTCATCCTGGTGAATCTTCGTACTTCCGCACTTGCTGCACGCATGCGGTGCCTCGGTCTCTACCATGACATGTCCGCATTCCTCGCAGTAATACGCCGGAATACGGTGCCCCCACCAGAGCTGCCGCGAAATACACCAGTCTTTTATATTTTCCAGCCAATGCAGGTAAATCTTTTCAAATCGCTCCGGAACATGTGTAAGCGCCCCGGATTTTGCCGCCTCGATCGCCGGCTTCGCGAGTTCTTCCATCGCCACAAACCACTGATCCGAAAGCATCGGCTCAATTACCGAATGGCAGCGGTAGCACTCACCCGACGGAATCATCCGGTCTTCAGTCTTGACAAGATATCCCGCCGCGTCGAGTTCCTCAACCCACGCCTTTCGGCACGCAAAACGGTCCATTCCCTCATATTTTCCGGCAAGGCTGTTCATCGTCGCGTCTGCATTGATGCAGGAAAGGCGTTCCAAATGATGTCTTTCTCCGACCTCGAAGTCATTTGCGTCATGCGCCGGTGTAATCTTTACCGCTCCTGTACCTTTCTCCGGATCCGGATAATGATCCGCGATGACCGGGATCTCTCTTCCGACGATCGGCAGGATTACCTTTTTCCCAACCAGATCTTTGTACCGCTCATCTTCCGGATGCACCGCAATCGCGACATCGCCGAACATCGTTTCCGGCCTTGAAGTCGCAACAATAATTCCGTCGCCTCCATCCGCTCCCGGATAACGGAAATACCAATATTTTCCGCTTTTTTCCTCATGCTCGACCTCCGCGTCCGAAAGCGATGTTCCGCAGGTCGGACACCAGTTGATCAAGCGATTTCCCTTATAGATCAGGCCTTTATCATAAAGGCGCTTGAAAAAAGTAATAACCGCCTTGTTGCAGCCCTCGTCCATGGTAAAGCGTTCCCGGCTCCAATCACACGAATCGCCGATTTTCCGGCACTGCTTTGTGATCTTGCCGCCGTATACCCGTTTCCACTCCCAGGCATGCTTGAGGAATTCTTCTCTTCCGATATCCTCCTTTTCAATGCCCTCTTTCCGCAATTTTTCAACAACCTTGACTTCCGTCGCGATACTCGCGTGATCGGATCCCGGCAGCCAAAGTGCCGCATAACCGGACATTCTCTTCCAGCGTGTCAAAACATCCTGAAGGGTCTGATCCAGTGCGTGACCCATATGGAGCTGTCCCGTAATATTCGGCGGCGGCATCATAATTGTAAACGGCTTTTTGTTCGGATCTGTTTCTGCCCGAAAAGCGCCGCCCTTTTCCCAGCTTTCATAAATCCGATCCTCAAACGCTTTCGGATCATAGGTCTTTGCCATGTCTTTTTTCATTTCATTGCACATGTACTCGTTCTCCTTTTTTTCTCGCATATAGTTGCATCTTGGTTCGGAAGCGGCTTTTCGGCAAATAAAAAAGCCGCCCTTCATCGCTAAAGGACGGAATTGCTCCGCGGTACCACCTTTATTCCGTGCATTTTCGTATTTTCGCCGCACGGCACTCATTTGAAAGAAAACTCAGAAGCAACCTTCGGAAAGTGTTTTCTCCGGGCAGCCTTTCAGCCGCGAGCCGCCCTCTCTTTTGAGACTGCTTTCCTACTCCTCTTCCTCATCGTTTTTATGAATCTAACGGCGCTGCCTTCCACAGCTGCCTCATAAGCAGTTTACCTGAAAAAAACGAAAAGGTCAAGTCACTCCTTGCCGGTTTCCGTAATTTCCCCGACGAGATCCCTCTGCATCTCCTCCCGGATCTTCTCCTGCCCGTACCCTTTTCCGATTAAATACATCAGCTTTGTCATCACCGCCTCGGTCGTCATGTCATGGCAGTCCACCGCTCCGAGTTCCGCAAGGACGCTTCCCGCCGCATAGGTCCCGATGCTGGTCGCGCCCTGATAACACTGAGAGGAAACCACGATCAGCATGCCTCCTGCGTGCGCCTTCTCCAAAAACAGAAGCAGCTTCTCGTCATTCGACGGAAGATTACCGGTTCCGTAAACTTCCAGAACAACCGCGCGGTACCGCCCGCAAAGGGCTTCCCGGTAAAAATCCAGATCGATCCCCGGGAAAAGCCGGATTAAGCCAATCGGCGCCGCCCCAATTCGGGCAAGGGACAGACCGCCGCCCATGCACGCTTCCGGCAGGTGCGAATACTCTCCCGGTCGTTTTAGGCTTTCTTCATGATAACGAATCCGAATCCCAACATCCGCTAAAATCGGATAATTAGGAGAAGCGAAAGCTACCAGCTCATCGGAGGACATCTTCGTTGCCCGACACCCCCGAAGCAGCTTATTGGCGAAATAGATGCAGACTTCCCGAACTCTTCCGTCCGCCGCAAGGTAAAGCGAGTTCACAAGATTGTCCACCGCATCGCTGCGGATCTCGCAAAGCGGTATCTGCGATCCGGTCAATATTACCGGCTTTTCCAGCCCTTCCAGCATAAAAGAAAGTGCCGACGCCGTATAAGCCATCGTATCGGTCCCGTGCAGCACGACAAATCCGTCGTAGTCCCTGTACCGCGCCTGAACAGCGCTCCCGATCTGATACCATTGCTCCGGCCCGACATTGGAGGAATCCAGCAGCGGATCAAATTCAACAATATCGTAAAGCGGCATCGCATCCGCACGGATCTGCGGAATTTCCCGAAGCTTCTGTGAAAAGTAGTTTGTTTTCGGCGCATAGCCCAGTGCGGTCGGCACCATGCCGACCGTACCGCCCGTATATAAAATACAGATCTTCTTTTTCGCTTTCTTCTCCATCCGGATCCTGCCGTCCTTCTCTCCCATTTCCGACTGTTCTCTTAAAGACTCTTTTCGGTCGTTCACGCTTCGCTTGGCAAAGGAGACTCTTCTTCGATCAACAAAAGCTCCATTCCGTTTCTCCCGGTATCGCGTCCTCCGCGTCCGAAAGCGCGTGCGATAATTCCGCCGTTCGGCTGCGGAGCGCATTCCGCACCCATTCCGATCAGCATGGCAAGTCCGCTTGGTGTTACAAGCTCCGTATCGATCGGAATCGTTCGGAACACATAATCGCAGTTTGCCATCATGGCGCGGACAGCCGGCACCGGTACCGGTATCACCCCATGGCTGCATTCGATCGTCCCTTGTCCGTCACAGACTTCCGAACAAACGATCCGATCCACCCCCATCTGGTCCAGCATCGCCGCGGCAGATACAATATTGAGAATTGCCTGCGGTCTGCCAACTTCATGAAAATGGACTGTTTCCAGCGTCGCACCGTGTACTTCGGCCTCGGCGCGCGCAATGGTTTCATAAATCTTCTCTGCGGTCTTTCGCGCGTTTTCGGTCATCGGCGCGCGCCGCAAAACTTCCCGGATTGCCGCGTACGATGCCCCATGTGCGTGGTGATGCGAATGCGCTTCCCCGTGCTCGTGCGTCTGCTGTGCAGAGTCGTGAGCGGGATGACATCCCTGCTCCGGATTCGGTTCGAAGCCGCCGTGCTCGATTCCGTGATGGATCAGTCCCCTCACTTCTTCTTCAAAACCCATATCCGTTTCTGCCCCAAGTGCCCGAAAACCGCTCAAAATCATATCAGCGCACACACCGCTTCCGCAATCTATATATAATGTTTTCATAGAGCCTCCTCCATATTGATGCGATTGATCGACGCCGCAAGATACCCGGCGCCGAAGCCATTATCGATATTAACGATGCCGACTCCGTTCGCACAGCTGTTCAACATCGAAAGAAGCGCCGAAAGACCGCCCAGGTTGGCACCGTATCCGATGCTGGTCGGCACGGCAATGACCGGTTTATCAATCAGTCCTCCGACAACGCTCGCCAGCGCCCCCTCCATTCCGGCAACGACAATCACAACATTTGCCGCACGGATCACTTCCAATTTCGCGAATAAGCGATGAATTCCGGCAACCCCGACATCATAGACCCGTTCCACGATATTTCCAAGTGTTTCGGCTGTAATGGCGGCTTCCTCCGCAACCGGGATATCCGCCGTTCCTGCGGTGACAACAGCGATTGTTTTTCTCCTCCGGATCTCCGCAATCTCTTCCGCTTCAAGCGGGCGCTGCACCACGATCATCCGCGCAGCCTCATGATAAACGGCCTCTGCATCCCCCGCGCCTTCCCGATCCAAATGCGTGCAAACCGCATCATACTGTTCTCTTGAAGCACGCGTTCCGAGAATCGCACTGCTGGAGAGGGAGAGCCGGGCCATGATGATTCCGACCTGATCCGCCGTTTTTCCCTGACAGAAAACAACCTCCGGATATCCGGTGCGAAGACTTCTGTGGTTATCGATATTGACAAAATCCAAATCTTCAAACGGAAGCGTCTTCAGCGCTTCCTCTGCCATCTCCGGGGATATCGCACCGGAGGCAACATCCAGCAGCAGCTTCCTCAAATGCACTTTGTCCATTCAGACCGCCTCCTTTTCCTATTCCTTCATTCTTCCATATTGGAGCTTTCTCGAATCTTCGAAATTTCCGCAGATCGCGTTCCGACTGCGCCTCACCTTTTAGAATAATCCTGTGATTTTTCCGTCTGCGTCAACATCGATCCGCTCCGCAGCAGGTACTTTCGGCAGCCCCGGCATAGTCATAATGTCTCCGGTCAGCGCAACGATAAAGCCGGCGCCGGCCGATACCTTGACATTTCGGATGGTCACGGTAAATCCACGCGGCGCACCCAAAAGTGACGCGTCGTCGGAGAAGCTGTACTGTGTTTTCGCCATACAGACCGGCATAGCCCCAAATCCGAGTTCTTCCAGCCGCTTGATCTGCTTCGCCGCTGCCGGCAGGACATTGATCCCGTCCGCACGGTAAATCTTCGACGCAACCGCCTCGATCTTTTCTGTGATTGAAAGATTGTCTTCATAGGCAAAACGGAAGTTGTTTTCTTCCTCGCAAAGCCGTACCACTTCCTCTGCCAGCGTCATTCCTCCGCTGCCGCCTTTTGCCCACACTTCGGAAAGTGCTGCATGAACGCCAAGCTCTCTGCATTTTTCTTCCACCAGCTTTAATTCCGCCTCTGTATCCGTTGGAAATGCGTTGATCGCAACAACGGCCGGCAGTCCATAAACTTTTGTAATATTTTCCACGTGCTGCAAAAGATTCGGGAGACCCTTTTCCAGTGCTGCCAGATTTTCCTCTCCAAGCTGCTCCTTCTTCACGCCTCCGTGATGTTTCAGCGCTCTTACCGTCGCAACAATGACCACAGCATCCGGTTTCATTCCGCCCATGCGGCATTTGATATCCAGGAATTTCTCCGCGCCGAGATCCGCGCCGAATCCAGCCTCTGTAACGACGTAATCCGCCAGCTTGCGCGCCATCTTGGTCGCGATCATCGAGTTGCATCCGTGTGCGATATTCGCGAATGGTCCGCCATGCACAAATGCCGGTGTGCCTTCCAGTGTCTGCACCAAATTCGGCTTCAGTGCGTCCTTCAGCAGCGCGGCAGCGGCGCCCTCTGCGTGGAGCTGACCTGCCGTCACGGGTTCGTCGTCATAAGTGTATCCGACAATAATCGAAGCCAAGCGCTTCTTGAGATCCGGAATATCTCTCGCAAGACACAGGATCGCCATAATCTCGCTCGCTACCGTAATATCAAATCCATCCTCGCGCGGAGTCCCGTTCGGCTTTCCTCCCAGACCGTCCACCACAAAGCGAAGCTGGCGGTCATTCATGTCCACGCAGCGCTTCCAGGTGATTTTCCGCGGATCGATACGGAGCGCATTTCCCTGCTGAATATGATTGTCCAGCATCGCCGCAATCAGATTATTCGCTGCTCCGATTGCGTGGAAATCCCCTGTAAAGTGCAAATTGATATCCTCCATCGGCACAACCTGTGCGTATCCGCCTCCGGCGGCACCGCCCTTGACACCGAATACCGGTCCGAGCGACGGCTCTCTCAGTGCCACAAGGACATTTTTTCCGATTTTCCGGAGACCGTCCGCAAGACCGACCGTTGTCGTCGTCTTTCCTTCACCTGCCGGCGTCGGCGAAATCGCTGTTACTAAAATCAGCTTGCCGTCCGGAGCATTTTCCCTTTCATAGAGAAGTTTATAATCGACCTTTGCCTTATATTTGCCGTACTGCTCTACATACTCTTCATCAATTCCCGCATCCTGCGCAACTGCCATGATGTTCCGCATTTCCGCCGCCTGTGCGATTTCAATATCACTTTTCCACTTCATCTCCCGCTCCTCCTTGTTTCTCTGCTGCTTCATTATATCTTGACGGTCCGACACTGTCAAACGATGCCGCAGACACATTTTTCAAAAAAGTGCGCCTGTGGATCGGACAGATGCCAACTCGTTCAATTCCCTCATAATGTGCCCTGGTCCCGTATCCTTTGTTTTTTTCAAAACTGTAATCCGGATATTGTCCGGCATATTCGATCATCTGATGGTCTCTTATCACTTTTGCGATAATAGAGGCTGCCGCAATGGATACAGACCGCGCATCGCCGTGGATCAGCGAGGTTTGCGGAGTTTCAAGCCCGTCCAGATGAATCGCGTCAAACAGAATATGTCCGATTTTCGCCTCCTGTCCGAATCTCTCCCGCAGCAGCCTTTCCGCTTCCTGTACCGCATCTGCCATGGCTTCTTTCGTCGCCTCCAGAATATTAATTTCATCGATACGCGCCGGTTCTCTTTTTCCGATTCCGATGGCCCATGCCAGTTCCCGAATTTCCGCTGCCAACGCTTCTCGCTTTTTCTCCGAAAGTTTTTTAGAATCATCCACCCCGAGAAGTGAAAAATCCGGCGGAAGCACGACTGCCGCCGCCACAACCGGACCGGCAAGAGGTCCTCGCCCCACTTCATCGACTCCGGCGATATAACAGATTCCGTTTTCTGTAAGCTCCCGTTCAAACTCTTTCATTTGGCAGAGTTTTTCCCGAAGAAGCGCTTCTCGTTCTTCCTTTTTCATTCTGACGCCTGCTTCCCTTCCCGGACGAGACCCGAATAAGCTGTGTATTTTTCAAGCTCTGCGTTCCAAAGTAATTTTTCCGATTCGGCCGCTCCGAAATTCATCCAGGATTGTCCTTCCTGCCCGCTCATAATCCAGCCGCTTCCCCGGCAGGATAAACCCGCGCCTCCTGCAAATATCCTGAAAGAGAACGAGCTCCGGCTGAATCGGCATTCCGTCCTCATCATACATTTCATCACATAAATCTTCCGGTGTATCTTTCCCCGAATTTCCCGAGCTGTTTTTCGAGCGCCGGAGCTTCTCCGGCACTTCGACCTGATAGCGGGTCTCGATCAGTTCCGGATAATCTTGTGCCAGCACCGCAAGAAGTTCGAGCGCCAATGTCGGCGTATCCAAGATTTCATCCCGGATCGAACCACAAAAGGCAAGATCCAGCCCGGCCTTCGGGTCTTCGAACTTCGGCCAGAGGATTCCCGGTGTATCCAGAAGCTGCATACCGTTTTCCAGATTGAGCCACTGCTTTCCCCGTGTGACGCCCGGCCGATCGCCCGTTTTGGCACTTTTCTTCCCCGTCATCCGATTGATCAGAGAAGATTTCCCAACATTCGGCACACCGACAATCATCATTCGAAGGGGCTTCTGTCGCAGGCTGTCTTTGTTTTTCTGTTCCTGCATTTCTGTAAGCATCCGGTACAGCTCTTTCACGCCATTTCCCGAGGCACAGTTCATTGCCAGCGCAAGATTTCCCTGCGACCGGAAAAAACCGCACCACGCCGCACTCTGCTGTTCATCGGCAAGATCGCTCTTGTTCAAGGCGATAATCCGCGGTTTTCCCTGCACCAATTCATCGATAATAGGGTTTCTGCTGGAAACCGGAATACGGGCATCGATCACCTCGATGACCAGATCGACCATCTTCAGATTTTCCTGAATCAGTTCCCGCGTTTTTTTCATATGTCCGGGATACCAATTGATGTGTTCGATCATCTTTCTCCCCTTTCCCTTTCTAAAAATTCTCCGTAAAATGACAAAAAGGAAACCTTTTTAAAAAGGTTTCCTTCTGCATCCGTTTTCTCAGTCTTTGCTCTTGATCTTCGCAGCTTTTCCTGTTCTCTCGCGCATGTAATGGAGCTTCGCTCTTCTCACATCGCCGCGTCTCACTACTTCGATCTTCTCAACCAGCGGGGAGTGCAGCGGGAATGTCTTTTCCACACCAACGCCCGACGCGATTCTTCTTACTGTGAAAGTTTCCGCGATTCCGCCGTTCTGCTTTTTCAGCACGAAACCTTCGAAGACCTGGATTCTCTCTCTCTGACCTTCCTTGATTTTGATGGATACCTTTACTGTATCGCCGACACCAAATTCCGGAACATCATTCTTCTTATATTCTTCTGTGATTGCATCCAAAATGTTCATCGTATATCCTCCTTCCTTACCAAGACGTTCATGGATCAAAAACAACACGCAAACTGCGCCCAGAGGACCGCCCGTAATAACCTCATCTATTCTATCATGAAGCCATCACCATTTCAAGCTTTTTTTATGAAAAGAATTATGTTCGCCGGCGCAGCCACAGGTTTTATCGTTGCTGCTTTTCGATGAAGCGATGGAGCATAGCCGCAATCTCGGCGCGGGCAGCAGTGTCCTTCGGCCCAAGGAGATTGTTAGCGCGGCCATTTATAAGACCGACATTGACAGCCCATGTCATAGCATCCACAGCATAATCGGAAATGCTCTCGCAGTCGTCAAACTCCCGGATTGCCATACCGCCTTGTGTCGTATCATAACCTTTGTACTGTGCATAGCGATAAAAGATTGCTGAAAGTTGTTCACGGGTAACCGGATCATTCGGAGCAAATTGGTTGTTGCCGCCGCCGCCCACAATACCGTTTTGCCGTGCCCATTCTACCGCATCGTAAAACCACGCTGTACCGGAACCATACTCAACATCGGTAAAGCAGTTCTTTCCCTCGACAGCAGGACTGCCCTCCATGCGGTAGAAAATCACCGCAATCTGAGCACGGGTGGTATCGGCATACGGTGCAAAAGTCGCCGCACGGGTGCCGGACATCAGTCCCTTCTCATCGACAAACATCACATCGTCATAAAACCAATGGCTCGCATTTACATCCGTAAATGATTGATCCCCTGTATTCGGATTGCTTTTTGTCCATCCGGCATAAATCGCTTTGCTTCCGTTCAGCTTGATTTCCTTAATCTTTTGTGCCAATTCCGGATCGGAATACCAGCCGGTAAAGTTATAACCGTCGCGGGTCGGAACATATCCGGAAAGATCAATCGTCTTGCCGTAGGTTCCCTGAAGCGGGCTTATTCTGCTGCCGCCGTTGGTTACAAAGCTCAATGTACAGTAGGTGGCGGCACCACCACCACCGCCGCTTGATTTCTTTTCAAAAATCGCTTTCACCGTCACATTACCTGCCGGCATGGTGAATTTGTTGTTCTTGATCGTCACGCCGACGGAAACAGTTTTCCATTCCTTAAAACCATAACCACTGCTTGGCGTTGCGGTCAGCTTAATTTCCTCGCCCGCCGCCGCGGAAGCAGGGGAAGCGAAAGCCTCACCGTGTCCGTCATTTTCCACGGTTACCGTGTAAGTGTTCGCTTTCCACTGCGCCGTAAAGGTTGTGGTGTATTTGACTTTATCCGTGTCAAAGTTCCATTTTGTCTTTATACCGCTGTTATCATAGTACCAGCCGTCAAGCGTATGGTCCTCTTTGGTAGGGGCAGGGGTCGGCGCGGTGAGTGCTGCTCCGTCCTTTTCCCAATTTACTTTCTGCGTGCTGATCTGCCCCCCGTTGTCCGGGTCAAAGGTAATTACGAGCGTACCGCTCAAAGAAGCCTCGTCAAAATCGCCGCCTAAAACGGTACCTTCGTTGTTCGAAACACTGCCCGTGAATGTACCTTTTTCGATGGTGCCTTTGCTGTCATCACTGTTATTCTTCACATTGCCGGAAAACTTGGTACTGCCGGCAGCTCCTTCGGTACCTGTAATAATGCTGCTGTCGCGAATATTGGTCACATCACCGAAAATTTCACCGCCGTCAGCCTCCAATCTTCCTTCATTTTCTACATTTGTATAGATTTTCGCATTGCCGCTGATCGTAAGGACAGAAAACTCTCTGCTGTGCTTGTACACATGGCTTGTATCATTTTCACCTTCTGCCCCAATG
>CAKQWL010000035.1 GCA_934278965.1 uncultured Clostridia bacterium
GTCCGGTATGGTGCTTTCACGCGCCGGGGCAGGTGAAGTCGTTTCTGGATCATTTCGGGTATCGATGGCTGGTCCACCGTCCGGATTTTGATATGAGAAATAAACAGGCGCTGATTATTGCAACCGCGGGCGGCGGCGGGATGAAGTCTGCGGCGGGGGATATTCACGACAGTATGGATTACTGGGGTATCGCAAGGACACATGTAATCACACAGGCAGTTTGGCAGTATTTTTGGGATGATATGCCGGAAAAATTTAAGGTGAAGCTGATTAAAAAGTTGGATAAAGCGGCCGCAAATATAGAAAAGTACGAAGCACATTTGACGCCATCGCTGAAATCCAGGGGACTGTACCGGCTGTTTGCGCATTTGCACCGAAAGGAAAAAATGTGGCCGCTGGATGATGCCTATTGGAAGGAAAAGCTGGCGGACGGAACATTGGAGAAAGACAAGGCGACGCAAGGGGAAAAATAGAAGTGTGTGAAAAAATGAAGGGGGATAAGCAACGATGGAAATAGAAAAGACAGGCGGAAGAGAAAAGATAGACCGGCATGAATTCGGTTTTCCCGATTCATATTGCGAAACGGAGCTCGGATCCGGGAAAGGGTATGAGGCGGGGCGTGTTACGGCGCAGGAAAAGGGCGTGTATACCTTGATGAGTGAGTCGGGAGAGCACCTTGCGGAAATATCGGGGAAAATGCGTTACCGGGCACAAAGCGCGCTGGATCTTCCGGCGGTAGGCGATTTTGTTTTGGCGGATTGCGGCGGTATACAGGATCGGGCTGTGATCCATCGCATCCTGCCGCGAAAAAGCGTCTTTGTGCGCAGGGCAGCCGGAGGCGGCGGTGAAGCACAGGTTATTGCCGCGAATATTGATACGGTATTTCTGTGTATGTCGCTTAACAACGATTTTAATATAAGGCGGCTGGAGCGTTATCTCACGGCCATTTGGGACAGCGGAGCGATGCCGGTCATTGTTTTGACCAAAGCGGACCTGTGTGAGGATTTAGAGGAACGGGAAAGCGAGGTGCGGGCGGCGGCTTTCGGAACGGAGATCCTGGCAACATCAGCGGCGGAGAAGGATAGCTGGCGAAAGCTTCTGCCTTACATAACAGCGGGGAAAACGGCGGCGCTGGTCGGTTCTTCCGGTGTCGGCAAGTCGACCCTGATCAATTGCTTGTTAGGGGAGAAGCGCCTTGCCGTGAACGGTCTTCGGAAGGATGATAAGGGTCGGCATACAACGACCGGAAGGCAGCTTTTCAAGATTTCCGGCGGCGGCATGGTGATTGACACACCCGGCATGCGGGAACTGGGGCTGTGGGATGCGGAGGAAGGATTAGACCGATCTTTTTCGGATATTATAGCGCTTGCGTCCGAGTGCCGGTTTTCGGACTGTACCCATACCGGGGAGCCGGGCTGTGCGGTTCGGGAGGCTGTCTTAAAAGGGGGACTCTCGCAAGAGAGGCTTTCCGCTTATCAAAAGCTAAAAGCCGAGAATGCGTATTTTGAGGATAGTGAGACATATCTGGCAGAAAAGAAACGCAAGTTTAAGGATATCGCGAAAATGAATAAAGAATATAAAAGGACCGGAAGATGAAGCGGTCTGTTAAGAGGAGGAACCAATGGAGTACAGGATTATCGATCGGGACGCCTATTACCGAAAAGGAGTGTTCCGGCATTTCTCAGAGGACTGCAAGTGTTCTGTCTCGATGACGGCAAGGATCGATGTGACGGAACTTCGTAGGCATTCCAAGCAGACGGGAACGAAGTTTTACATAAACTTTCTGTATTTGCTGGCAAAGGTGCTGAATTCACGGGATGATTATAAGATGGGGTATCTGTGGCAGGAGGAACTGCTGATCTGCTACGATAAGATCAATCCGACACAGTATATTTTTCATGAGGATACAGAGACCTGTACGCCGGTGTATACCGAGTATTTTGAGGAGTACGATCGTTTTTACCGGGAATGTGCCAAAGACATAGAGCGGGCCCAAAAGACGCGGGAATACGGTCTGGATATGGAAAATCATCCGAATTGGTTTGATGCGTCTTATATTTCATGGCTGAGTTATGATTCGCTGCATATAGAGCTTCCGGACGGACATCTTTTCTTTGCACCGATCATCAATTGGGGAAAATACAGAGAGGAAAACGGAAGGCTTGTGATGCCGGTGACCGTGCGGCTCAACCATGCTGTTGCCGACGGATATCTGACGGCCAGGGTGTTCCGTCTGCTGGAAGAGGAAATTCAAAAATTTACGAGCCGCGCCGGATGAGAACGAAAACTTCATTTTTGTATTCTCTCTTTCCGGAGCCTGCTCGGCAGATCGGACAAAGAAAAAACTCGCTTTCTAAAAGCGAGTTTTTTTGTGGTGCGCGATAAGGGACTTGAACCCCTACGGTCTCCCGC
>CAKQWL010000036.1 GCA_934278965.1 uncultured Clostridia bacterium
TCCAAAGATTGCAAATTATCATTTCACGACAATCACACCGAATCTTGGAGTTGTGGATATTTTTGATAACGGATTTGTTATGGCGGATATTGCCGGGATCATCGAAGGAGCGCATGAGGGGGCAGGACTCGGTCATTATTTCCTGAAACATATTGAGCGGACAAAGATTCTTATTCATCTTGTTGATGTGTCCGGGAGCGAAGGACGGGACCCGATTGATGATTTTGAAAAAATCAACCGAGAACTCGAGCTTTACGATGTGCGCCTTTCTAAAAAACCGCAGATTGTAGCGGCAAGCAAGTTTGACATGATTGAAGAAGACGATCCAAAATATTTGGAATTCAAGGCTTATGTGGAAGCGAAAGGACTGAAGGTATTTCCGATTTCCGCACCGATCAATGAGGGAGTCCATGAACTTCTTGCGGAAACGGCCTCTATGCTGGATCATCTGGCGAAAGAACCGCAGGAAGAGGAATCTTATGAACTCTTTGACTTTGAGCGGGATGAACAGGACCCGGACTATCGGACTGTGTACGCTTCCAAAGAGGGTGACGTCTATGTTCTCTCCGGAAAGCAGCTTCTTAAAATTTTTAATTCTACGAATTTTAATGATTCGGGGTCGCTTCGCTATCTGTATAAGTACATCGAAAAAAGCGGCGCTATTGACCGTTTGATCGAAATGGGCCTTTCGGAAGGAGATACAATCCGGATCGAAGATTATGAATTTGAATACTGGGCGGAATGGTAGGTACCCGCCGAAGTAATGAAGCAAAAAATCGCTTTAGGAAATGATCAATTCCTGAAGCGATTTTTCTTTTGGATTTATTTAACAAAATTACACTCGAAGTTCACAAAATGTACAAATAGATTTACCGTTTTTTCACAGAATCCGTGTATTCTCTCTGATAACAGAACAATATGTGTCGTGGAGGGATGAAATTATAATGAATGTATTGAAGAAGATCAAAGATCAAGGAGACAAACGGAAATGGTTCTCCGGATCTAAAAACAGAAAATGGATTCTGGCGGGCAGTTTGGTGCTGGTGGCTGTCATTGGTTTTTCGGTTTATGCGTTTGCCGGCGGACGGAAGAGCGATATTGTTTATACAGAGGCAGCTGCGTCGAAACAGGATATTCGTTCTTATTACAGTTTTGATGGGGTTATTTCATCGGGAACCGAACAGATTGTCTATACTTCGGGATTGATGACAGTGGAACATCTGTCTGTCGCGGTCGGGGATTCTGTGAAAAAAGGCGATTTGCTCGTAACTTATGAACAGGATGACAGTTCCTCTTTGCTTCAGGCCAAAACTTCGGTGTCATCAGCTAATCTGCAGCTTCAAACAGCAAAAAACAATTTGGAGCGAATCCGCGCACTGTATGAAAAAGACGGTGTTTCTCTGCAGGAATATGAATCCGCGCAAAGCAGTTATCAAACGGCACAGCTCCAGCTGACACAGGCTCAGGCAAGTTATCAGCAGGCTGCGGAAAAGCTGGAGAATTATACGATCTACGCAGAAATGGACGGAATGGTCGCTTCGGTATCTGCAAAAGACGGGGAGACATTGACATCCGGAAGTGAAGTTCTGGAGATTATCAGTTATGACGATCTTCAAATCGAAATCACGATAGACGAATACGATATCGCAAATCTCAAAGAAGGGCAGGAGGCCGCCATTACTGTCAATTCAACCGGAGAGCAGTTTTCGGGCTTGATTTCGGAACTCTCGAGAAAGGCAAGTACTTCTAACGGAGTTTCTTATTTTTCGGGAACGGTTGCGATCCAAAATCCTTCGGAATCGATCAGTGTCGGGACTTCGGCAGAAGTAACGATTACCATTTCAGAGGCAGAGGACGCACTCACTGTACCGTCGGGCGCTGTGCAGTACGATAAAGAAACCGGATATTCTGTTTTGGTTAAAGACGGGAAGGACTCTGTAAAAACAAATGTTGAGATTGGGATGAGCAACGGAACGCTGACGGAAATTACAAAAGGGATTGAAGAGGGAACGATTGTCATGGTACCGTCTTATGAAAGAGACTCTGGCAGCGACGAATCCAGCCAAAACGCTTCCGCCGGGGCCAATATGCAGGGAGGCAGAATGCCTCAGCAAGGCGGCATGGCCGGTGGAGGAATGCCATCCGGCGGAGGACCGACCGGATTTTAACGGAAGGGATAGGAGAATTGAAAAATGAGCAAAGAAATTCTGTCAATGCGCAATATCACAAAATCGTATACGGTCGGCGGAGAGGAAAACAAAGTCCTGAAAGGAATTGATCTTCAGGTGGGAGAAGGAGAATTCCTTGCGATTTTGGGACCGTCCGGTTCCGGGAAATCAACGCTGATGAATATCATCGGATGTCTTGATGTGCAGACCGAGGGGGAGTACATTTTATCCGGAGATATGGTTTCATCTCATGATGAAAAGGAACTGGCGCGAATCAGAAGGAAAAAGATCGGATTTATCTTTCAATCCTTTTACCTGCTGTCCAAATTGAATGCTCTCCAAAATGTTGAGCTGCCGATGATTTACGGAGGAATATCCCCGCAGGAACGAAGTGAACGCGCAAAAGCCAAACTTGAAAAAGTCGGGTTGTCGGAGCGGATGACCTATTATCCGAACCAGCTCTCCGGAGGGCAGCAGCAGCGGGTTGCGATCGCAAGATCCCTTACGATGGAGCCGGCGATTATTTTGGCAGACGAACCGACAGGGGCGCTGGATCAAAAAAACGGCGCACAGATTATGACCCTATTTGAAGATCTAAATGATGAAGGCAAAACAATTATAATGATTACGCACGATGAAAAAATTGCCAGAAGAGCCAAACGAATCGTACGGATCTTGGATGGTGAAATTTCGGAGGGAGATGCCAGTGATGCTTAAAGAATGCTTAAAAATGTCATGGCTTCATATCCGTTCCGACAAAATGCGTTCGTTTCTGACAATGCTTGGGATTATTATCGGTGTAGCGTCAGTGATTGCCCTCATTACAATTGTGCAGGGAATTACCGGTGAGATGATGAGCAGCTTTGATCGTCTCGGAACAAATTCCTATATGATTAACGCTTCCGGATCCGTTTTAAAATCCGGTTTAACTACCGATGATATCAATACACTGGAGTCCGTTGATCAAGTAAGCGGTGGTTCGATGCAGATTCAGGGTGTCAGCAGCGCGGTAAAAGATGGCCTGGTAATGGACGATGTCAATGTAAAAGGGACAAATGAAGTATATTTTGAGGAAAACGACGACCAAATTCTTCGGGGCCGCGCTCTTTCAAAGCTGGATGACAGTGCGGAAAATTATGTCTGCTTGATTGATAAAAACATGGCAGAAATAGCCTTCGCTGATAAGGAGCCCATCGGAAGCACCTTGATCCTCGGGGGACATACTTACACAATTATCGGGGTAATCAAGAATGATGACTCTCTTTCATCTGCATTTTCATCGGGCGACAACGAAGCGATGACTGTGGTTTTGCCTTATCAAAACGCTATGCGCCTTCTGGGAATCGCACAGGTAAACAGTGTAACCGTGTATTTCGAAGAAGAGGCTAACGCGGAACAAGTAAAAAGTGATATTACTGCCGCGCTCGACCGGATCTTCAATTACAAAGAGGATACCTATTCTATCGTCAGTTTGGACAGTTTGATGGAAACCATGGAAAGTATGTCGTCCATGCTGACCGCGCTGCTGGGCGGGATCGCTTCCATTTCACTGATTGTCGGCGGTGTGGGAATTATGAATATGATGCTTGTTTCGGTCAGTGAACGAACCCGCGAGATCGGACTGCGTAAAGCACTCGGTGCAGAGCCGTCGCAGATTCAGCTTCAATTTTGTATTGAAGCAGTCTTTCTTTCACTGATGGGTGGATTCTTCGGGATCGTTCTCGGTGCGGCCATCTCTTTTATCGCCGGAGTATTGATGGGATATACGATCACACCTTCGGTGCCGGCAATCCTCCTCGGGGTCGGTTTCTCCGCCGCGGTCGGGATCGGTTTTGGATGGGCACCGTCTACAAAAGCAAGCAAGCTGAATCCTATCGACGCTTTGAAAAGTGAATAAGAAGCGGATGAATCCGCAAAGAAAGGAGCAGAACAAAATATGAAACGAAAAACAAAAAGGAGCGTTACATTTCTTTTAGTAGGGGTGTGCTTGACATCCGGAATCTTCGGCCATGCTGCCGTTTCTTATGCGTCAGAGGAGAGCACCGCGCGTACGCTCTCCTTAGAGGAAGCATACAGCCTTTTTTGCGAGAGTGATGCTTATCGACTGATTGAATTACAAAACGAAAGTGACAGTGTCACCGTCAAAAGTTATTCTGAGCAAATTTCCTCCAACAACGAAGTCATTCGAAGTGAATCAGAAGACAAAACCTCCGCAAAAAACAGCAATAATACCTTAAAGGAAAAACGGAGCTATGCGGAATCGCTGCTTGAATCCAATCGGGAGGCCAGAGAAAACGCGGCTTATCAAGAACTGGTCACAATGTATTATGAATTGAAGAACGCGGAGAAAAGCCTGGAAAATGCTGAAACGAATCTGGAAATGGTAAAAGACACCTATGAGCTTGCGGAATTGAAATATCAATACGGTTCCGTATCCAAGCTGGATGTTCTGAACAGCCAAATTGATCTGCAGAAGGCCGAGAATCAAGTACAGAAACAAGAAAATACATATCGGATCAAAATGATGCAATTCAACTCCTATCTCGGTCTCTCAATAGGCACCAAACTGACGCTGACATCGGAGCCGGATGAGATTTCACTCCCGGAGGGAACCTTGGAAGAAGCGATTGAATCGGCGCTGGAAAATCGAACAGAATTTATTTCCGCGGAATATTCCTTATCGGAAGCGCAGCGGAGTTTTAACAGCGTGTCGGCTTACCCGTCGTCCTCTTCGACTTACCTGAAGGCAAAAATCGCGCTTACACAGGCGCAGATTGATTATAACTCCGTTGAAAATGATATTACTATCGATGTAACGGAACAGTATCAAGGTATATTAGAAAAATACGACACCATAAAAACGGATAAGCTGAATCTGCAAAGTGCGGAAGAAGCACTCGACCTTGCAAAATCGCGATATGAACTTGGAATGAGTACATTGGCGGATGTACAAAGCGCGCAGCTGACTTTAGAGAATGCAAGAAGTACCTATAACGATGAGTTGATCTCATTTCGATTGGCAGCAGAGAATTTTAATCTCTGCAAAAATGCGGGAACAACGGTTGTTAATTTTTAAAACATTCCTTCTGAATAAAAAATCCTTCGGTATTTTAAATTTTCCGAAGGATTTTTTCTCATTGAGGTTAACTGCTGCCCGATCATTTCTCCGTAAGAGAACATCCCCAGGAAACAGCATAAGGGGATGTTTTCGTACCTTCTTAAATTGATTAAAGATCAACCCGGTAGGAAGCCACTTTACCGATATAATCGATTTCCTGGAAATCCTCCAGAATGAAGATTTCACTGATACGGTCATCTGGGATTAGAAGAATTTTATTTTTTTCAAAATAAACCCTGCGCAAGACCGCCTGTTTTTTTCCAAATGGGTAAAATGCGATGATATCCCTGGTTTTCAAAAGGTCCGGGCGGGTCGGTGAAATCTGGAGAAAAGAATGAATCGGGATCGTCGGCGTCATGGACGCATCCCCGAGAAAAAGGGTAGTCATATTCCGATCTTCTACGGCTCCGCCGGATTTCAGCGTGATCTCTTTGACAAAATCAGTCGTAATATCGATTTTACCGTCCTTTAGATAAGAGGATGACACATCAATCGCCGAAAGGGCGTCCAGGCTCCGCAGGTAATCCCGTGCGCTGTCTGCCATTTTTCCGTCATTAGAATACTTATAAAGTGCTTCCAGCATCGCTTTGTTCAGTTCCGAAGAAGCGAGCATATACTGACGGATCACTTCCGGCGCCTTTTCCATATATCCCTGAAAAATCAGTTTGGATTCCTCATGAGAATTGCAAGCCTTCGCAAGAATCATCGAGACTTCCGGTGTCGGAGGAGGCAGCTTACCGTTCTTCAATTGTGAGATATAGGACGGCGTAATGCTCAAATCGAGATCAGCGCACCGTTTCGCAATTTGACGCAGCGAAAGTTCACTGTCGCGAATGATTTTATCCAGCATTTCCGCATAATTCAATGCGTACCACCTCCGTAAAAAAATATGAAATGTACAATATATGGCACTTTAAGTGTTAAATTTATGTTTACTATACCATTTATCGATAATTTCGTCAATCATGGTACGGAAGAAAAGCATAATTTCTTTCGGGCAGAATAAAATGAAGAAAGAGGAGAAAAGAAAGGGGCTTTTTATGAAAAAATTCGTTCTGCAGAGCGTGATATGTCTTGCAATCGCCGGAATATTTTTTTGTGCAGAACAGGTGGAAAACAGCAGTATTACTGCCGCATCCGCACGGCTGCGAGGTTATGTGACGCGTGAATATACCCTTTCGGAAATTCGGGAATTTCGTGAACAGGCAAAGGAGACCTTTCAAAATACAGCTTCTTTTGGCGACGGTATTCGTGAAACCTTCGGATCGGGAAGCGATTTTGAAACAGGATTACCGATGGATGAGGAGCCTTTGTCAGAGCAGGCGGCGGTCTACGCTGTCGCAGGAGGGACCGTACGCACTGTCGAATCGGACGACGAAAATATCGGAAATTATCTGATCATCCAGCATGGTAAAGAAGCCGAAAGCGTTTACGGCAATTTGAACCACATCTGTGTCGTAAAAGGGGAGCGCGTTCGAAAAGGTCAGATAATAGGAAGCTACGATGGAAAGAGTGATCAGGACTTTTATTATTCCATAGAATCCCTCCAGAATGATTGACATATTTTTACATATACTGTAAAATAAAACCATATTTATTTTGCAGGAGGATAAAATATGTCCAAAATAAGAAAATTATGGAATTTCATTCAAGAACGACTAAGCTTTTATTGGAAGCACGCAAAGGGAGATGTGATTCGTTATGCAGCAATTGCTTTGGCGTTTCTTACAGTCGGCGGATTTTTTCTTTTCAGCATGATCACAAAAGAAAAAGGAGCTGTTCAGGAGGATATTCCGACAGCTTTTTCGGAATCATCCGGTGAAGAAGACGAAGAAAAAGAAGAGCAGGCCGCTCCTTCGATGATTTATATTGATATTGCCGGTGCAGTTCAGCTTCCCGGCGTTGTGACTCTCTCCGAGGGAAGCCGTGTATTTGAGGCGATTGAAAAAGCAGGCGGACTTCTTCCGGATGCGGATGTTTCGGAAATCAACCAGGCGGAAATTCTTTTGGATGGAGACTTTATTCGAATTCCCCGAAAGAGCGATAACGAGACGGCAGATAAAACTTTCCATACAAGTAAGAACGAAGCGGTAAAAAGCAGCGGACGCGTGAATTTAAACCGAGCTGCGGTAAGTGAACTGACGGCACTGTCCGGAATCGGTCCGGCGACTGCCGAGCGGATTCTCGAATACCGTCAGGAACACGGCCGTTTTCGTTCGGTCGATGATTTGAAAAATGTAAAGGGAATCGGAGAAAAGAAACTGGAAAAAATTCGGGATCGGGTGACACTTTAACGGAAAACGAAAGAGGATTTTTTTGTATGAAATAAAAAAATTTCGTTCATACTATCGCCGAGAGGTGATTTTATGGGTAGGCAATATTTATTCGGAAAGCCAAAAAGAAACAAAAGAGGAGCTGTACTCGCCGCAGCCGCACTGGTTCTCATTGCAGGCTTCGGGATTTGGATGAATACTCCTTCCGAGGAAGCAACCGGAGAAGAAACGCGCGAACCGTTGAATACACCGCACGATGTAACGGTATCACAGGAAAAAAATACAAATGAGCAAGAAACGGAACAAAATATCCCGGAGTCTTTTTCCTACCTCTTAAAGGAAGAAGACGGGCGTGTCGGCCTTTATCGCGCATCCGAAGGGAAGGAGCCGGAATTTATACGCAGTACAGAAATCCCGTTTTCGCTAATCTCCGAAGCGGATCAGCAGTCCTTCCGCAGCGGAGTTACCGTTGAAAATGAAGAGGCTTTGGATCAATTGCTGCAGGATTTTGAAAGCTGACGCGGAAAAAGGAGGAAGACTAACTTGAACAACCTGAAGAAGGCGGGCATTATTTTTCTCAGTCTGACAGCGGCAGTGATCCTTGGCTGCACGATTTCCGGTCCGGCGCCGGAAGATCAGACGGCGTCGATTCCGGTGATCAGCGAAAAGATGTTGATTCCGGGAGGGCGCAGCATCGGAGTCCGTATGGATGTAAAAGGCGTTTTAGTCGTTGGTCTGGAGGAGATCGAAACAACAGACGGTGATGTTGTTAATCCGGGTCTGATTTCCGGGCTGGAGATCGGCGATACGATTCTTGAGATCAACGGACAAAAAGTTTATCAGGCAAAAGAGGTGCAGGATCGCATCAACGAACTTCAGGGGCCGGTGAGGCTGAAGGTGCAGAGGCGTGACCGCATTCTGACCCTTGAGCTGACACCCGTTATTTCAGCTTCTGACGGACTTTATAAGCTTGGATTATGGATTAAAGATCGAACCGCCGGTATCGGAACATTGACATTTTATGATCCGGAAAGCGGTATTTTCGGCGCACTTGGTCATGGCATCACGGATGCAGAGACCGGCACTGTTTTGAAGGTAAAAAGCGGGGAACTTCTCGATTCCAAAGTAGAATCCGTCAAAGAAGGAAAAGTTGGGGTGCCCGGTGAAATTCGCGGTATTTTCTACGAAGCGGAAGCACCGCTCGGCCGCCTGACCAGTAATACAAAATACGGTATTTTCGGAAATGCGTACGAGGACATTCTTTGCCCTCTTTATGAAAAACCGATGATCGCTGCGACCCGGGATCAGATTAAAGAGGGCCCGGCATTTATTTTGACGACAATTGAAGGGGACACGGTCGAAAAATTCGAAATCGAGATCGAGAAACTGACGCCGCAGAGCACACCCGATACCAAAAGTATGGTACTCCGTGTGACCGATGAACGGCTTCTTGAAAGAACCGGCGGAATTGTTCAGGGAATGAGCGGAAGTCCTATTATTCAAAACGGCAGAATGGTAGGCGCCGTTACCCATGTTTTTGTAAACCATCCCGAAAAAGGGTACGGTGTTTATTTAGACTGGATGCTCGAAGAATGCGGTATCCGGTAGGGCCCATTCTATTTGTCGAATGATGTCGAAACCGGGCGTAATTTTGTGATAATTTTTACTTGCGAGAATAGCATTTCTTTTTTAAACTGAGTATGGGTTCAAAATTTGACTGAAATCTACAGGTTCTGTCAAATTGGCACGATATGCAAGACCGAACCCTTTGCAAGGAGGAAAAGGAATGAGTAAAATACGTCTTGGTATTGCAGACGACAATCGGGATTTCTGCGACATCCTAACTGATTTTTTTCATACACAAGAAAATATTGAAATTGTATTCGTCGCGCACGACGGAATAGAAGCACTGGACTGCATTAAAAAATATCTGCCGGAGATTCTCGTGCTGGATATGGTAATGCCGCATCTGGACGGCCTTGGTGTGCTGGAGACTCTGGCCTCCGAAGATCTTCCGGTGCGCCCGAAAATAGTCGTTCTTTCGGCTGTCGGGCAGGAAAGTATCACGCAGAAAGCGATTGATTTCGGCGCGGAATATTATGTTGTGAAGCCATTTAATCTTGAAATCCTGTTGAAGCGC
>CAKQWL010000037.1 GCA_934278965.1 uncultured Clostridia bacterium
TCGAATAATAATCGTTAACTGCTTATTCTTCCGCCTGCTCATCCTCCGCAGCCGCATCTTCCGGCTGCAGGCACGCCTTAATGCTGAGACTGATTCTCTTTCTCTCCGTATCGATCTCGAGGATCTGCGCTTCTACTTCCTGACCGATGGAAAGCTCGTCCGCAATATTGGCAACACGCTTATGCGCTACCTCGGAAATATGTACAAGACCATCCAGTCCCGGCTCAAGTTCTACAAATGCACCGTACTCCTTGATCTGCACTACCTTTCCCTTCACAATCTGGCCGACCTCGTACTTGTCATTGATGACAGACCACGGCTCCGGCTGATTCTGCTTGTAGCCAAGAGAAATCTTTCCTTTTTCTTCATTCATCTGCAGCACAACGACCTTGATCTTGTCGCCGATCGCGAGTACTTCCTGCGGATGTCTCAATTTACCCCAGGAAATTTCGGAAATATGAAGAAGACCGTCAATTCCGCCAATATCCACGAACGCACCGTAATCCGTAAAGCGCATTACGGTACCTTCCACAACATCACCGACATGAAGTTTTCCCCAAATCTCTGCGATCTTCTTTGCCTTTTCTTCTGCGAGAACAGCCTTATGGGAGAAGACAACCCGATTCTTTGCTCTGTCCATGCGGTTTACCTTAACATCCAGTGTCTGTCCGATAAACTCGTCCGCACTCTCCACATAATGATCCGAAAGCTGCGACATCGGAATGAATCCGGAAACTTCCTTGTAAGAAGCGATCACACCGCCGTTTACGGCACGCAGAACTTTAACATTCAAAATCGATTTATTTTCAAAAGCTTCCGCAACCTCATCCCAGTGCTCATTGATTTCCAGCTTCTTCTTGGAAAGAATGATTTCACCGTCATCCGTTCTGATAACCTTAGCCTGGATCTCGTCTCCTTCTTTAAATAAATCTGTTAACTTCTGGCCATCCTCGAGAGAAACTTCTTCCTTCGGAATGACGCCGTCTTTCTTACAGCCAAGGTTAACGATGACTTCTTTTTCAGTTGCCTGAAGCACTTTACCATTAACTACTTCTCCGCTGCGTGGTAACCTTAATGACTTTTCAATTTCGTCCATTAAGTCATGCATTAAATTTTTTTCGTTGTTTTCAAGTGTTGTTCCACTCATATTAGCAATAACCTCCTCAATTACAGATTCAGGTGTCGAAGCACCTGCTGCAACTCCTATTCTATTATATTTTTGGATTTCTTTCAATGGTAAATCTTGCAGATTTTCAATAAAATATGATTTTGGGCAATATTTTTTCGAAATTTCGTACAATTTCCGACTGTTCGAACTATTGCGGCCCCCGATAACGATCATGACTTCTACGGATTTTGCCGTTTCCTCGCAGTTTGTCTGACGCTCTTCCGTGGCAGAACAGATCGTATTTTCGACAATAATATCCTTCCCGCAGCGGCGAAATGCCGATACAATTTCATCAAAATGCTCTTTTCGAATGGTTGTCTGAGCAACGATGTAAAGCGAATCCTCCGGAACCGCTTCCGCTTCTTCCACAGAATCCACGATCCTCGCATGCCTGCACCAACCGCTTGTTGCGATGACCTCCGGATGGCTGCGGTCTCCCACAATGATGACATTTCTCCCACTTCCCTCAGCTTCCCGCACCAATCGGTGGATCCTCTGAACAAACGGACATGTCGCGTCAATCAAAGAAACGCCGGCTTTCTCCGCCTCTTCATAAAAACTTTCCGGTTCGCCGTGCGAACGGATAATGACCGTATCCCCCTGCCCGGCCTCCGAGAGACTTGCGATCATGTGAAGCCCTCTTTTTTCGAGATCCCCTGTAACAATGTCGTTATGTATCAGGGGACCGCAGGAATACAGCGCCCCTTTGCGGTTCTTTTCTGAAATTGCTTTCTCAGCAGCATTTGTTGCTTGTTTTACACCGAAGCAAAATCCCGAATGCGGCGAGCGGATAATCGTTTTTTTCACTTTTCTTCCTCTGTTTCTCTCTGTATTTTTCTATTCTTTTCCTTTGTATTTCAGCTTCTTCCCTTCCAAATCCGTGAGAAAGCGCTTAAAAGCCGCTTCGCTTCCGTTTTCGGTCGGTCGATAGTATCGGACTCCCTCCAGATAAAGGTCATCCGGCAGATACTGCTGATAGACATATCCGCCGTAAGCATGCGGATACTTGTAATCCAACCCGATTCCGCGCGCTTTCGCACCCTGATAATGACTGTCCTTCAAATGAAGCGGCACATCGGCGATTCTTCGGCCGGCCAAATCGCGCTCTGCCGCTTCCAATGCCGCTGCCGCCGAATTCGATTTCGGACAGGATGCCAGCAAAATAACAGCCTGCGCCAAGTTGATCCTCGCTTCCGGAAGCCCGACCATCATTGCCGCCTGCACACAGGCTGTGACAGTGGTAATTGCGCTCGGATATGCCATCCCGATATCCTCGGACGCAATCACAAGCAGCCTTCTTCCGACCATTTGCAGGTCCGCGCCTCCCGCAAGCAGACGGGCAAGATAATGTACCGCGGCATCCGGGTCCGAACCTCGGATCGATTTTTGCAGCGCCGAGAGAAGGTTATACTTGTCCTCTTTTTTATCATAGAATCCGGTCTGCCTTTGCATGGCTTCTGCGACGATTTTTTGATCCAGTTTTCTTCCCTCGGTCAGATTGTCCGAAATGAACCCCAGGGTATCCAGTGCCACCCGCGCATCCCCGGAGGACATTTCCGCAAGGAGAAAAAGTGCATCCTCATCATACGGAAAGGAAAGCGCTCCGAGACCCCGCTCCCGATCTTTCAGCGTACGCTTTAAAATAGCGACAATCTCACTGCTCTCCAGTCGGTGAAACTCATAAAT
>CAKQWL010000038.1 GCA_934278965.1 uncultured Clostridia bacterium
AGATTCACCTTTGCGGAGGCAATCTTCAGGGTTACTGCACCCAGCATCCCGCTCCCGCTTTCCAAAAGTCCGGACGCCCCGATTGCAAAAACGATCAAAAGCGCACCGACCAAATTTCCGATATATACAATGCCCCAATTTCGAAGCATTCTTCCAAACTTAATCTTCCCGTCCGCCGCCGCCGCCAGCATCAGGGTATTTCCCGTAAACAATTCTCCGCCGCAAAGTACGACGAGCATAAGCCCCGTCCCGAAAACAGCTCCGGCAAGAGCTTTCCCAAGGCCATAGGTTTCCGCGGATGCCAGAAGATTAAAAGCTGCCATGTTGCTGCCTTCTGCCGCGAAAGCGATGAACGCTCCGGCGAGTATCGATAAAATGGCGAGCTTCCCGAAGCCGCTTTCCGCCTTTGTTTCCGAAGCCTGAAAGGAGGCTTCCAAAATTTCATTTGGTTTCAGTGGTTTCACTTGTCATTCCCCTTCATGTATGAATCTGTATGTACGAACTCTTCAAAAAAAGGAATCCCGAATATGCCGTCCGGAAATAAAAGACTCCCTATCTTACGATAGGTGGGTATCCTGTTTCCGCATCTGTCTTCCACTCGAAGGAGGCCTGACATCCGCCGACAAAAACCCGGATTCCCGAAAATAAAGTGTAGGTTCTTTTATGATTCCGAAACGAACATCTCAGGATCTATCCTTATTTTACAACATTTCCGCGAATTTTAAAACCGTTAATTTGCGGAAACTTCATCAATTTCTGTTCTACTCTTCTGCGTAAAGATCAATCGCGCAATTGGTATGTACCTTCTGAACATCATCATTGTCCTCCAGAAGCTCGATCATCTTGCGCAGGCTCTTAATATCACTCGCGCTCGCCGGACTTGCTTCCATGGACGGAACATACTCAATATCCGACTCCACAATCGCGTATCCGGCATCCGTCAGAGCCTTATGCACATCGGTATAAACGGAAGGATCCGTATAAACCTCAAAGCTGTCCTCTCCCGTCGTCATGTCATCCGCTCCGGCTTCGAGCGCCGCTTCCATCAGTGCATCCTCATCCACAGAACCGTCATTTTCGATCAAAATAACGCCCTTTCTGGAAAACATATACGAAACGCAGCCCGGTGTACCGAGATTTCCGCCGTACTTATCGAAAGTGGAACGAACCGCGGATGTTGTCCGGTTTTTGTTATCGGTCAGCGCATCAACGATGATCGCAACCCCACCGGCACCATATCCTTCGAATGAAAGTTCTTCATAGGTTTCTCCGGCCAGTTCGCCCGTTCCTTTCTTGATTGCTCTTGTGATATTATCATTCGGCATACCGATGCCTTTTGCTTTTTCAATGGCAACTCTCAAAGTTGCATTATATTCGGGATCACCGCCCGCCTTCGCCGCAACCATGATCGCTCTTGCATATTTGGTGAACAAAGCCGCCCGTTTCGAGTCCTGTGCCGCTTTTCTTCCCGCTATTGTACCGTGTCTTCCCATGGAGACACCTCCTAACCTAAAAAATTTCGCTTTCCATTATACATCAAGTTGCTGTTTCTTTTCAAGGTTTTTGTGTGCCGTCGACATCATAAGTTTAATTCGATTCAGCTGATTCACCGAAGACGCGCCCGGATCGTAATCAATAGCCGTAATGTTGGCATACGGATTTCGTTTGCGCAGCGCCTTCATCATGCCTTTTCCCGTAACATGGTTCGGCAGGCAGGCGAACGGC
>CAKQWL010000039.1 GCA_934278965.1 uncultured Clostridia bacterium
AAGAGGCGGCTCATGCGAGCCGCCTCTTTTTCGAAAGGGATCAAGGGGAGCAAGGTGCAAAGTATGGTGAACAAAGAACGGACAAGCGATTACCGAATCCTAAACCTGACAGAAAATCCGGAGCTTGCAGAAAAAGCGGCGCTGTGGTTCAGTCAGAAATGGAGAATCCCGCTGGAGGCGTACTGCGAAAGCATCGGAGAAAGCCTTGCGGAAGAAAAATCTGTTCCGCAGTGGTATGTGATCCTGTCCGGAGAACGGATCGCAGGAGGCTGTGGGGTGATCGAAAATGATTTTCATCTAAGAAAAGATCTGACACCGAATCTATGTGCGCTTTATATAGAGGAACCGGATCGATGCAGAGGTCTCGCAGGGGAGCTTCTGTCCTTTGTTTGTGAGGACATGAAAGAAAGAAACATCGAGGTATTGTATCTGATTACGGATCATACCTCATTTTATGAACGATACGGGTGGCAGTTCCTTTGCATGGTGCAGGAGGAAGGGACGGACGGGCCGGATGGTATGGCCCGGATGTATCGGCATATTCTTTGATAAAATCGGCAGACGGATGCCGGAAAACAAAAATGAGGAAATAAAAATGAGTGAATTTAAAATTTATCTTTTGGCCGAATCGTGCGGTGAGTTCCTTTCGTGTGCAATGATGGAAGAACGCATTTGTCAAAAATTCGGCGCAGTGAAAAGCATTGAAAACGGCGAGGAACGCAGAATCTTCGAAATGGAGGGGAAAGGAAAAATCTTTTTGACGTCCTGGCGGGAGAAACCGCAAGATTTGATTAAGGAGGAGACCTTGGCTCAAATGTGGGACTTTCCGGGAGCATCCGATCTTCTTTCGAACTGCGGCTGGTACGCAGAATGCACGGTTTTGCCGGAGAAAAACAGCGGTGTTGCTGCGGACTGTGAATGCAGGACGGCGCTTTTAATGGATGCACTGGCGCTCCTGCCAGCGCTTTTCCCGGACTGTACGGCGTTTTACATTGCTTCTTCCGGAAGGCTTTTCCCGAGAGAAAAGGTAGAAGAGTGCCCGGTGCCGAAAGAGGAGCGTTTTATCTATTATGGGGTGAACGCGCGCTTTTTCAGCGGTGAAAACGGAGAGATGCTGATTGATACGATCGGGATGTCGGCCATGGAGCTGCCGGATCTGCAGTACCACTTTCAGGGGATTGAACCGGACCTTGTGGTTAATCACGCTTACAGCATGCTGTTTTATCTCTGTGCAGGCGGTGCAGTGCCGGAAAACGGAGAAACCGTGGACGGAATCGCGCAGGAAGGGATTGACGAAAATATTCGCTGGATTTGCCGCAGGGAAACGGCAATCATGCCGCCGGCGCGGAATGTAATCGATATTTATATGAACGAATATGCCGCGGGTGATCGGCATACGGATGTTTTATAAAAACCTGAAAATACAGGAAAATTATAGACATTGCACTTGCGACCGGCAAAGTTTAAGAGTATAATGAAATTACGAATAATTCGACTGTAAAAAGGATAATTATCGGTAGTTTAAGGAGGAATTTACAATGTTAAAGAAAGCTGACAGACTGAAAGACCTGACATTCTCGAGAATCAGAATGACCAGTAAGAAGATGGATGAGCTGGAAGCATCCGGCAAGGACATCGTAAGATTCACTTACGGTGAGCCGAACTTCGACACACCGAAGTACATCGTTGAAGCTGCGAAGAAGGCACTCGATGAAGGACACACAAAGTATACGGATTACAGCGGTCCGCTCGGTTTCCGTAAGGCTGTTTGCGCGAAGTATGAGAGAGAGAACGGTCTCAAGTTTGAGCCGGATCAGGTAATCTCCACACACGGCGGTGCGCAGGCTGCGTATCTGGTTCTGACGACTTTCCTGAACCCTGGCGATGAAGTGATCATTCCGAACCCGATGTACAATATTTACAAGATTATCGGTAAGATCTGCGGCGCTACTGTGAAGGAATACAAACTGAAAGAAGAAAACGAATTCCAGATTGATCTGGACGAGATGAAGAGTCTCATCACAGACAAGACAAAGATGATCGTAATCTGCTCCCCATCCAACCCGATCGGTTCCATCCTGACAGAAGAGAACCTCAGAGGACTCGGCGAACTGATTAAGGATAAGGATATCTTCGTTTGCTCCGATGAAATGTATGAGAGACTTACTTATGATGGTGAGAAGGCACTCTCCCCGGCAGCATTCGATACAATGAGAGACAAGACAATCATCATCAACGGTTTCTCCAAGGCGTTTGCGATGACAGGATGGAGAGTTGGTTATGTAATTACTCCGATGGAGTTCTGGGAACCACTCTATCTCCACACAGGTCACCAGGTTTCCGGAATGGCAGACTTCATTATGGAAGCTTGTACTGTTGCGCTGGATGATGAGCCGAAGTATGGCACAATCGAAAAGATGAGAGCTGAATTCGATGAGAGAAGACAGTATCTCTACAAGGAAATCAACACAATGAAGCACTTCTCCTGCCTGAAGCCGGTTGGTGCGTTCTACATCTTCATGAACATCAAGAAGACTGGTATGACTTCCGATGAATTCTGTGACTGGCTCATCGAGAACTATGGTATCGCGATGATTACAGGAAGCTGCTTCGGTACAGAGGGCGAAGGCTATGTAAGAATTTCTTACGCTTCTTCCATGGAAGCAATCAAGAAGGCTATGAAGCTCCTCCACGAAGCGGATAAGGCTCTGGACGCAATCGCTAAATAAAACGCGCGAAAAGTCTTTAATCCGGACGGAAATTTCCGTCCGGATTTTTTTATGCCGTTAAAATATCCGACTTTACAGAAAAATCAAACATATAATGATTGACAGGAGAAACCGCAGACAGTAAACTGACAGAAAGGGGAGGGGCTGCTATTTATTCTCTATTTTTTATGTTTTATGAACGGGAGGTCAATCTATGACAGTGCAGATTCAAAACCGCAAGCTCAGATATCGCTTGTCTCTGCTTTCGCTCGGAATCATGGGCGGATCGATATACATCCTCATGTATATCCGATATGTGTTTTACGACCAGATGATTCAGACCCTTGGCTGTACGA
>CAKQWL010000040.1 GCA_934278965.1 uncultured Clostridia bacterium
GCCCCAGAAGAAGCAAGAAAACAAAAACAATTTTGCGAAGCCCCGGCTCGCAAAAAGCATAAAAACTCGCGGAGTCCCAAATTGGCTCCGCGGTTTTATCAGAATGCCGAAAATCTCGGCAGAAAGGATGCAAGATGTATAAAACAATTTCCGTTGATGAACTATGGGCATTAACTCAAAAGATTCTAACCTCCGCCGGCGAGACGGAGGAAAATGCGAAGCTTATTTTCGAAAATCTGTTGGAAGATGAGTATATGAACAAGCCGACTCACGGTTTTTACCGCATTCCTCAGATAGTAGGCGATTTAAAATCCCCTCCGGAAAACGGCAGCATTCGGATCTCTTCGGACAAAAACCGGATCACGGTAGACGGAAACGGTGCGATCGGACTTGTCGCGGTACGCAAAGCCTGCGAAAAGATTGTTGAAATCAGCAAATCCGAGCCATTGATCATTGCCGGGGTGCGCGGATACCACAGTACGACCGGCGCCGCCGGATATTATACAAGATACCTTGCCCGGCACGGCCTCATCAGCTTTTTAACCTGCAACGTCAGCGTTTCCGTCGTTCCGTTCGGCAGCATGGAGCCGCATCTCGGCACCAATCCGTTTTCGATTGGTTTTCCTTGCGGCGATAATCCTGTCGTTTCGGATATTGCAACTTCTGCGTGCAGCTACGGACAGCTTGCACTTCGCTCCAAAGCGAATGAGCCGATTCCGGAAGGGCTGATTCTCGATAAGAACGGATATCCATCAACGGATCCGAAGGATGTGACCGAGCGCGGCGGAAGCCAACTGCCGCTTGCCGGAGCGAAAGGCTATGCACTCGGACTTGCCTTCGAAATCCTTGCGGGGCTCTTCACCGGCGCCAAAAGCGGTGACGGAAGCACAGTCCCAGGCTCGGACGGCACCTTTATCCTCGCATTCCGACCGGACATCTTTGTGGATTCCGCGCAGTACAGTCACCATCTCGACGCATTCCTGTCGGAAGTACGAAATTCAAAGCCTGTACCGGACGGAAAGCCGGTCCGCATCCCGGGCCAGTACGATACCGCAGCTTATGAGGACAAAAAAAGAAGCGGCGAGATTACCCTCATGACCAAAGTCTATGAGGATATGCTTGCCTGCCTCTGATTTTTATAGCGCATCCTTGCTTGAATCCGGCTTCCAAAAGGGAGCCGGATTTTTTAGCGAACCTATTTCTAAAGGATTGGGAATCCCGTGCCCTTAATTTTTTCCGGCAATCAGGCGCGCAACGGCGACCATAATGGCGCATTCCATCCGTTTGCGGAAGAGTTCACATCCATTTTTGTAAACACCTTTCACCGAGCCGGTAGAATGATACGCATTTGCCGCACATCCTCCGGAGCAGTAAAGCTTCGCCCAGCAGTCCCGACATTCCTCGCGCGCATATACATTGCATTCCGCAAATTCTCCCTGAACCGCTTGATTGGTTACACCGTTCCAGATATCGCCCAGCTTGAAATCCTCCTCGCCTACGAACTGGTGGCACGGGTAAAGATCTCCCCACGGCGTCACTGCCATATATTCCGTTCCGGATCCGCATCCGGAAATTCGCTTATAGATGCAGGGACCGCCCTTCAAATCGATCATATAATGGTAGAAGGTGAACGGTTTTCCTTTCCGGTCATGCTCCAGCATTTTCTCTGCCAGCTTCTCATATTGCTGCACCACGATCTGCAGATCCTCTTTCGTCAATTCTTCCGGATCTCCCGGCGCACACACAACCGGCTCCATCGAAAGCTCGGTAAATCCTAAATCCAGCATGGTTTCGATATCCGCGAGAAAATCCGGGTTTGCATGCGTAAAAGTACCCCGCATATAATAATTGCGTCCGCCTCTCGCCTCGACCAGCTTCTGGAACTTCGGAACGATCCGTTCCCAGCTTCCGTTTCCGGCGTAATCCACCCGGTAGCGGTCATGAACCTCTTTGCGGCCGTCCAGGCTGAGCACAACATTGCTCATCTCGCGATTGGAAAAATCGATCACATCATCGTCGATCAGCATCCCGTTCGTCGTCAAGGTAAATCGGAAATTCTTATTGTGCTCTTTTTCAATGCTTCTGGCGTAAGCCACCAGCTCTTTGACGACATCAAAATTCATCAGCGGTTCTCCGCCGAAAAAATCCACTTCCAGATTCCGGCGCGTTCCGGAATTTTCAATCAGAAAATCCAATGCTCGTTTTCCGGTCTCATAACTCATCAGCGCCCGGTCTCCGTGATATTTCCCCTGGCTTGCAAAGCAGTAGGCGCAGTTCAGATTGCAGGTATGCGCCACATGAAGACACAGTGCCTTGATGACGCCGGCAGTTTTTTCTTTCAGCTCGCCCGCCATCGGTTCAAAGGTATCCGGAGCGAAAAGCTTCCCTGCTTTTACAAGCTGCTCCACCTGTTCATAGCATTCGGCTGCCTCTTCGGCGGAAATTCCCTTTTCTTTTGAATACTTTTCTGTCACCTTCTGTATAATATTTTCTTTTGTTTCTTTCTCAAAAAGCGCAATCACATCGTAGGCAGCTTCATCAACGGAATGAATCGATCCGCTGCAGCTGTCCAAGACGATATTGTACCCGCCCAGTTGATACTGATGTACCATTCTCTTTATCCTTTCTGCTTCTTCCTTCGTTACTGTAGATCCCCGAGAGTCCCGCGTTTTTCTCGGCTTTGGGGAGAATATCTCCGCACTGCATAAAAATGCCGCCTTCCGGCGGCATCTTTTTC
>CAKQWL010000041.1 GCA_934278965.1 uncultured Clostridia bacterium
AGATAGATAGATAGATATATCATACCATATCTCTTTTTTCTTTGCTAGTACAAATGAATTACGAAAAGGATCCATGTTCTTCCGAATTTCACAATTTTCCGGTTGAAAGAAACCGTTTGAAATGATAAGATATACAGGCTATGTTTCGAGGAATAAAAAAATTGTTTAAAACAGCCTTTGTGCTGATTATCATTGGGGCGCTTTTATTTGGATATGCTTATCAAATCGAGCCGTACCGGCTTCGCCAAAACGAAGTTTTCCTTTCGGGAGACCTTTCAAAAAATGCCGGCCGCCCGTTTACCGTCGCGCTTTTCGGGGATACGCATTTCGGCTTTCACTACAGCCTGACCCAATTTGAAAAAGCCGCCGAAAAAATCCGCTTAGCCGAACCGGATCTCATTGTCTTTACGGGCGACTTAGTAGATGACCTGAATACCTATGACGGCAATTTTTCGGAAATTGAAGAAGCCCTTGCCGCACTCCAGGCAAAATACGGCAAATTTGCTGTTCACGGCAACCATGATTACGCGCTTTCCGGGAAGCCGGTTTATACCGAAATCATGGAAGCCGGCGGCTTTACAGTGCTTTCGAACGAAACGGTATTTATTCCGGAGCTGAATACCGTCCTTTACGGGATCGATGACTGCCTGATCGGGCATGGGGATCCGGATCTCCTGCTCGGTACAAATGCTCAGTATTTCAACTTGGTGCTCTGTCATGAGCCGGATTTTTTCGATACATTTTCTTCGAACTCCATTTCGTTAATGCTGTCCGGTCATACACACGGCGGGCAGGTTCGGCTTCCTTTCGGTCTTACCGACCGTTTCCTGCCGCCATACGGTCAGACATATATCAGCGGGCTCTATCAAGAGGCGGCCTGTGCGCTGTATGTGACAAACGGACTCGGGACTACCAAGCTTCCGCTCCGTTTCGGAGCGGTCCCTGAAGTTGCCGTCCTCCGGATCACGCAGGATTCAGCGTCCGCAAATGAATAACTGTACATTGAAATAGGTGCTGCAGTCACAGCACCTTTTCTGTTCTTTTGATCCTTAGCTCTCTCGATTCGCCCGCTTTTCTTGATCCTTGTCCTTGCTTTCGTTCTCATCCGCTTGAGGTGGTTCGTTTTCTTCCGGCCCCTTTGTGCCGTTCTGCGGATCTCCCGCGGTAAAAAGCGCATCCCGGAAAAGATTCTCCATCTTCTCATCCTGCAGCTTTTCTTGATCTCCTGCACCCTGCGCAAGGGCCTGCTCTGAGAGTACCATCGTTTTTCTTGCCGCCCGTTCCTGACGGCGCTTTTCGATCCGTTCCTGGCGCTCCCTTCGTTCCCGCTCCTCCTTTGTTTCCTTTTTCTTTTTCGCCTTTTTCTCCCGCTCCGGTCTCAGCGTATTTTCTCTGCGGACCTCGCCCGAAATCCGCTTGGGCATCTCGATTCCGGTCGCAATCAGATTGACCCCCTGAATCAGGAAACAGATTGAAACGATCATGACATTCGGCACAGCGAAAAGCACCGGATTAAAGAAGCTGTAGCTCCCGATTGCCATGCTGACAACGCCGACAATCAGCATCCAAAGTGCCGACAGGTCGTTCCGCTTCAGATTGCTGTTCAGCGCAGTCGCCGCACGAATCGCGCCGGAAAAAAGGCTCCACATCCCGCAGAACACCGGTACCGCCGATTCGGTATCCACACAATTGGATAACACAAAAACTCCGAGCAAAACTTCCGTCGCGCCCTCCGCGAGCAGATAAGAAGCATGTCCCATTTTATGATGCACGGCAAAAAAGCTTCCAATCTCACACGCCCCGCAGAGCATCATGGTAAGACCGACAACAAAAGCAACCGCCGTAAAAATAACGCCCTGATTGGCGAAACAAAACACCGCAACAGCGACAGACAAAACCCCCGCCGCAATCGTAAGAAATCTCAAATTGTCACCTCCGAAAAACAACTCATCCGTTTTATTTTACCATAACACGCATTTTTTTGAAAGTGAATTTCCGGTGAAAACCATCCGCACTATAGCCATCGGCACCGTTTTATTGTATAATCGGCGTATGGACAGAGTCATCTTACATTGTGATATGAATAATTTCTTTGCTTCCGTTGAACTCCTGGAACATCCGGAGCTCAGCGGCGTTCCGGTCGCTGTTTCCGGAAGTCCCGATCAGCGTCACGGAATCATTTTGGCTAAAAATGAACTGGCAAAAGCGGCCGGCGTCAAAACGGCGGAAACCGTCTGGCAGGCCAAAAAAAAGTGCCCGAATCTTCGTTTTCTGCCCCCGCACCACGCCAAATACCGGAAATACAGTCAGCTTATTAACGGAATTTACGCCCGATTCACCGATATGATCGAACCGTTCAGCATCGACGAATCCTGGCTCGATGTCACTGCCAGCCAGTCCCTTTTCGGCAACGGAAAAGAAATCGCGGACAGCATTCGCCATACCGTTCAGCAGGAACTCGGTCTGACGCTGTCCGTCGGCGTATCCTTCAATAAAATCTTCGCAAAAATGGGATCCGAATACAAAAAGCCAAATGCGACTACCGTCATCAGCCGGGAAAATTACCAGGAGCTGCTTTGGCCGCTTCCGATCGATCAGCTTCTTTTCATCGGTCAGGCAACTTCGCAGAAGCTCATCGCCTGCGGCATTCGAACCATCGGCGATCTTGCCCGCTCAGACCTGCGCCGGCTGGAATCCATGTTCGGAAAACAGGGAGCGGTCCTGTATGAATACGCCAACGGCTTGGAAAAAAGCCCGGTCCTGCGCGCTTCCGAAAGACAGCGCATCAAATCGGTCGGAAACGGCATCACCTTCCGGCGCAATCTGCTCGGCGAATCCGACATCCGCACCGCACTGATCTCTCTTGCGGATACTGTCTCCGGAAGGCTCCGAAAATATGAGCTGAAGGCTGGAGGTGTCAAGCTGGATATCAAAGATCCAGCTTTTAAAACAATTTCACGGCAAAAGCAGCTGGACGTTCGGACGAATATCGCGGAAGAAATTGCGGAGGCCGCCTTCTCCCTTTTAAAACAATCCTGGAAAATGTCGGATCCGATTCGGATGCTCACCGTGACGGCCATTCACCTTTCCGAGGAAAATGAATCCGAACAGCTCTCCTTCTTTCAGCAGGATGAAGCCGACCGGACAGCAAAAGAGAATCTCGGCCATGCAATGGATCATATCCGTCAAAAATACGGACCGTCAGCGATTTTATTCGGCAGTATTCTCGGCAATGATATCGGCATCAATTTAGAAGAGACTCGGGAAGAGGAATAAGAGAAAGGGTACCCCTTAAAGGGAGCTACTCGTAAAACAGTATCAACCAATAAACTGAAATAGGGTAGCTGCCATACAGGGTGCAAAGAAAGACGAGTAAGAAGCGATTGCTTTTTGCCCGTCTTTTTTCTTCCCGTTACGCAGTAGAAACGCCATTTTGACGATAAAGGTATAAAACCCTTAACTTGCCTTGAACGCGCTCTGAAAGCCGCATAAAATCAAGGGATTTTTACCTCTAAATGTGAACATTCCATAATGGGTTGAGAGCGCAAGCGGTCTATCCGATTGCGCTCTCTTAGCTGCCCAACAGCAAAGACAGGGAAAGCCGTCAAGGACGCGCAAGCGTGCATTTTATCCTTGACGGCTTTTTCTGGCTTTGCTATTTCTTACCTGTCAAAACGGAATTGCAGGATAGCTTTGATAAGCTGTGCTTTCAGACGGTCTTGAATATCGTCATTGATATGTTCCCGATAGGTAGACAGGTACTTGATACGTCCGGCATAGTGCCGCAATACCGCGTCTATGGCTTCCGGCTCTCCGGCAATCGCTTTTTCAATGACTTCAAAGGGTATCAGCTTCTTGTTCCTCATGCTCTGATTTCAACCATTCCTTTCTCAACTGCTTCAATGCCGCGTGTTTCCAGTAATTTGCTGTGCTTCTGCTCCGTCCGTACTCGTTCCCGACTTCTGTATCGGTGTAGCCGAGGAAGAAATACATCAGCAGGACAGTGCGCCGCTGTTCTGAAAGTTTAGAAAGAGCATTTGCTAACCATTCACTTGCAACGATAATCTCCTGTCCTTTCACAACAAAAATAGTTGGAATGTCGTACTGCTCAAAGTAATTGTCTGTTGTGGACGGTTCAAAGGGCGTTTCGGACATCAGATAGTCAAGCGATACTTCATGCTTCTGTTTCCGTCCAAAATCGCGGTATGCGCTGATTGCCGCGTTGCGGAGAACAACTCTGCAAAAGGCGGCAAAGGCATATTCGATATGCTCCATGAATTGTTCTGAATACCTCATTTTTTCATCACCCCCTTTCTTCCCAGTAGGGGGCTATTACAACAAACGCCCATGCGGAATGGAAACCGCATGAGCGTTTGAGTAATACATGATTATCAAGTTTTCAAAACAATTTTGACGATAGAAACAGGAATTATCAAAGCATATTATATGATATGTGTGTTCATCTTCATAGACATAGTAACCCGTTTTTTTATCTCGAATTTTTTTGATAAACTATTGTCTGATAAATATAAGATGAACATGTTACACCTCAACATTGTTACTTCATAAATATGCAGAAAACGAGCCGGCAAATTATGATTGCTCATTCTTTGCCGGCTCGTTATAAATTAGGCAACGCCATAAATTTTCACATCAGGGTCGGCACTCCAAAGGGGCTTTAACCCAACAAACACATCATTCTGGAACATATCACTGGAAAGATACGCCTGTGCGTGTTCTGCGCTGTCAAATCCATGAAGTACCTGTACATCTTCATCACGGATAAGCAGATCCTTTGTCAACGCTCCCTCAATCGTGTCAAGGAATGGCTGACGATAATCGGTATAAACCTTTGCTGCTGCCGGACGATTTGCTTCGTCGATTTTCATTGTGATTTCCAAATAAGCCTTTACTTTCATTGTAGTTTCCTCCATTTCGTTATTTTGCTCTGGCTTTGAGCTTGCCTTAATTATAGCGGCTTGACTTCTACACGAAAAGATATAAGCAAATTTATGAGTTACTTATAAATTTAATAGTAGCTTGTGTTTGCATAGTTTCATTGTTATAATTGCAATAACAAAACGCAAGAGAAAGGAATAAACACCATGTATAAAGCAAAATTAGAGAAAGATATTCGCTGCCCTTTAGAATATGGATTGACCGTCTTTGGTGGCAAATGGAAGTCCAGAGTGATTTGTGTTTTGGCGGAAAAGGGGACTTTAAGATATAGTTCAATCCGCAAAGAAATGGCTAATATTACTGACGCCGTATTAGACTCAACACTCAAAGAACTGATTGCTGATGGTATCGTAAACCGACAACAATTTGATGAAATTCCTCCCCGTGTTGAGTATTGTTTGACAGAGAAAGGAATTTCGGTTGTTCCGATACTTCAAACTATTTGTAAGTGGTCTGGTGCATACCACAAGGAAGATAACGAAAACACGTTGTTGCAATGTCAAAAATGCGATTATAATTATCATGGCTGAAGGTTCAATAAAAATCAAGAATAGCGTTGTGATTTGTGAAATGACAATGCTATTCTTTTTCTGCTTTTTTGGCACTTCTAAAAATTTTCCGTATTAAAAAGTGAAGAAAAAACTTAAAATTTTTCTTAAAATCTTTGGCAAAACCGTCCTGTGTGGTGTAGTAGGTAGTGAAAGAAAAATTAAGAGGGTTTGGGACACTTCCCAACCAGCAACATCTGTCCGGCAAGCCGTAGCGCAGACAGGCAGATTTACGGAAAAGGGTACCCTTTTCCTATGCTTGCTACGAAACTTATCACATTATAAAACAATGAAAGGACGGGAAAGGAATGGAACGGAAACGAAAAATCAAGGACGGGCATATCATGGTGGAAAATCCGCTGTTTCAAGAACTGCCTACGCATGAAGTAACGATAAAATCCGGCAGGACGCTGTACCGCTTTACGGGCAGCTATGACGGAGAAAGGAGCCTGCCCCACAAGGTTTTACGCCTTATGGAGCAGGAACAGGGCAAAAAAGATGTTGATTAAAAATGCCGGAGCCGATACAATAGAGATAAGCAATCCTGTATTGGCAGACTGCCCGCCGATGAAAGGAGCAGAAACTATGTTAAGGCAGTCTGACAAAATTACCGCCCTCTATTGCCGCTTATCGCGCGACGACGAATTACAGGGCGACAGCAACAGCATTGTAAATCAAAAGGCGATTTTAAGTAAATACGCAAAGGAGAACCATTTTCCTAATCCTCAATTTTTTGTGGACGACGGGTATTCGGGGGCGAACTTTGACCGTCCCTCTTGGAGTGAACTGGTCGCTCTGATTGAAGATGAAAAGGTCGGTGTTCTAATTGTCAAGGATATGTCGCGGCTTGGTCGTGATTATCTGCGCGTAGGGCTTTATACAGACGTTCTCTTTCCAGAAAGGGGAGTGCGGTTTATCGCTATCAGTAACGGCGTAGACAGCGCACAACAGCAGGAGAACGACTTTACCCCGTTTTTAAATATCATAAACGAGTGGTATTGCCGTGATACAAGCAAGAAAATCCGCGCTGTGATGAAGTCAAAGGGAGAAGCCGGAGAACACCTCTGCACGAACCCGCCCTATGGTTACATGAAAGACCCGGACAACAAGAAACAATGGATTGTGGACGGAGAAGCCGACGGAGTAGTCAAGCGAATATTCGCCCTTTGTCTGGACGGTTACGGGCCGTCGCAGATTGCCCGTATTCTGAAAGAGGATAAAGTCATAACACCGACAATCCATTTTCAGCAGACAGGCAGAGCAACGAGGAACGTGCCGCCCTTAAAGGGGTACCCTTTTATATTGAAAGAATGTCCGCCAGCTTCCGAATCTCCGGATCGTACTTTTTCTCCATCCGGACCGCCTCCTCGAGCGGGCACGCAATGATCTCTTCTCCGGAAATCCCGATTGCCTTGGAAGGACTGTCTTCCCGAAGCAGCTCGATCGCCTTGTATCCCATACGCGACGCCAGCATCCGATCCCGCGCAGTCGGCGTTCCGCCGCGCTGAATATAACCCGGTACCACGATTTTGGTCTCGAGCCCGGTATGCTCCTCGATATAATCAGCAAGTGCCTGCGTTGTTACAGCAACGCCCTCTGCTTTGACGATAATACTGTGAAGCTTTCCGCGGCTGCGGCCCTGCAGGATCTTCCGGCAGAGCGCGTGAAGATCGTTTTCCTCCTCCGGAATCAAAATAAATTCCGCACCGCCGGCCAACCCGCTGTAAAGCGCGATATCTCCGCAATGTCTTCCCATTACCTCGATCACCGTCGTCCGCTCATGAGAAGAAGAGGTGTCCCGGATATTGCTGATCGCCGCGAGCACCGTATTGACAGCAGTGTCGAATCCAATCGTAAAATCCGTATACGCAAGGTCGTTATCGATCGTTCCCGGCAGTCCCATTACCGGAATACCGTGCGCCGAAAGCGCCGCTCCTCCCCGAAAGGAGCCGTCTCCTCCAATGACGATAAGCCCTTCGATCCCAAATGTTTCCAACATCTCCACGGCTCTCCGGAAGCCTTCTTCTGTCATAAAGCGCTTCGAGCGGGCCGTTCGCAGAATCGTCCCGCCGCGGTGCAGAATGTCCGAAACAGAGGAAACCTTCATCTCCTGGATTTCCCCGTCAATCAGACCTTCATATCCGCGCCGGATTCCAAAAATCTCCATTTCATGATAAACCGCACCCCGAACCGCGGCACGAATGGCCGCATTCATGCCGGGAGAATCTCCCCCGCTTGTCAGAATACCGATTCGTTTCATTCTCTTTCCGCCCTTTCTCTCCGTGTTTTTCAGAACTTTACATTTTCTTTTCCGAGGACCTGCTCGGCCTTTTTTCGGAATTCCTCACTGCCGTCAACCCAAAGATTCCGTTCTGCACGGAGCGCTTTTTCTCTTCCCTCCAGATAGAGAAGCACCGGTACAGTTCCTCGATGTTCGCTCATTAGATACTTCAAATAAGAAAGCGTATCGTTGATCCGCTCTCCTGTGATCCGAAGCTTCACAGCACGGTCGTGTTCCGCAGCGTTTGCACGGCTGTTTTCGTCTTCCGCCCCGATCCGCACGGCCGCACTGCCGCCGCTCTCTGCAGCAGAGGCCGCGCTTCGAATATCCGTCACGCTGTCCGCAAGCAGCTTCGGTGCCTCTTCTTCCTTAAAATTCAAGGTGCCCCGAATTACTACGATGCGGTCCTCTTCAATCAAATCCCGGCAGCGCTCATAAATATTCGGGAAAACAATCACTTCGATATTTCCCCACAAATCCTCCAGATCCACAAATGCCATCATCTTGTTGGATTTCGTAATCAGTGTTTTCTTACTGCTGATGATTCCGGCCAGCGTTACCGTCATTCCGTCCTTGATCCTGCCGTCGAACCCGTTTTCCGCATCGGCTGCCTCCGCGATCTCATCGCAGGAAGCCGTTGCCGTCTTTTCAATCACATCCCGGTATTCGTCCAAAGGATTTTGGGTCAGATAAACTCCGAGCATTTCCTTTTCCATGGCCAGAAGCTGTTCCTTTGAGAATTCGGCAATATCCGGCAGTGTACCGCCGATTGCAGCCCCTGAAAAGGCCTCTTCGGAACCCGCCATTTGAAAGAGTGACATCTGTCCCTCCAAGTTCTTCCTTGAACTGCTTTGTGCGGACTCCAATAATTTTTCGTAAACCGCTATATGCTGGGCACGGTTTCCCGGAAGATCATCCAGCGCTCCGGCACGAATCAGACTTTCCAGCGCTTTTTTGTTCACCTCTGCCGGATCCAGCCCATTCACAAATTGGAAAATATCTTTCGCCGGACCCTTCTCCTCCCGCATCGTTCGAATCGTCTTTGCCGCACCTTCTCCGACATTCTTAATGCCTAAGATGCCAAAGCGGATCGCTCCGTCCTTTACGGTAAACTTTCCGTCGGACTCCAGCACACTCGGCGGCAGCACGCGAATCCCCATTTCTGTACAGTTTCGAATGTATTTTGCGATCTGCTTCGAATCTCCCATGACCGAAGTCATAATCGCCGCCATAAATTCCGTCGGGTAATACGTTTTAAGATAAGCCGTTTCGTATGCCAGCACAGCGTACACCACCGCATGTGACTTGTTGAAAGCATACTCGGCGAAGGAAACCATGTGATTGAAAATTTCTTCCGCCGCTTCTTTCGGGACTCCGTTCCGAATGCATCCCGGAACTTCAATCTTTCCGTCCTCATCGGTTTTCCCGTAGATGAAATACTCTTTTTCTTTCATCATGACATCCGCTTTTTTCTTGCTCATTGCCCGCCGCACAAGATCGCTCCGTCCATAGGAATATCCGCCCAGATCTCGTACAATCTGCATTACCTGCTCCTGATACACCATACATCCGTAGGTCACGGAAAGGATCGGCTCGAGACTCTCATGCAGGTAGCGAATGCCTTCCGGATTTTTCTTATTTTCGATGTAAGTCGGAATCGATGCCATCGGCCCCGGACGGTAAAGCGCGATTCCCGCTACGATATCCTCAAAACAATCCGGTTTTAGGTTTTTCATAAACTGGGTCATGCCCGAACTTTCCAGCTGAAAAATCCCCGCCGTGTTTCCGGAAGCAATTTCGGCATAGACCTTTTCATCATTATAAAGCATTTTGGAAAAGTCAATCTTCACCCCGTGATTCTTTTCCACCATTTCTAAGGCATCCCGAATCAGGGTCAATGTCCGAAGCCCCAGAAAATCCATCTTCAGAAGTCCCAGTTCCTCGATCGTTGTCATCGGGAACTGTGTGGAGATCCCCTTATCCGAGAGATAAAGCGGCACATACTCTCCGATGCTTTCTTTTGAGATCACGACACCTGCCGCATGGGTGGAGGCATGTCTCGGCATACCCTCCAAAGCGCGCGACATATCAAGCACCTTCCGAACTTTCGGATCCTCCTCATACTTTTTCCGGAGCTCTGGATTCATCCGCAGTGCCTTGTCAATCGTCATCTTCAAATCAAACGGAATGGCCTTTGCGACCGCATCGGTCTCCGCGTAGGAAAGGTTCAGAGCGCGTCCGACATCCCGCACCGCTGCCTTTGCTTTCAGCGTTCCGAATGTGATGATCTGCGCCACCTTATCCGCGCCGTATTTCTCTATGACATAGTCGATCACCTCACCGCGCCGTTCATAGCAAAAATCAATATCAATATCCGGCATGGATATCCGCTCCGGATTCAAAAAACGCTCAAACAGCAGATTATAGCGGATCGGGTCAATATCCGTAATACGCAGTGTGTACGCAACAATACTGCCCGCAGCAGATCCGCGCCCGGGTCCGACCATGATTCCGTTTTGTTTGGCATAACGGACAAAATCCCAGACGATCAGGAAATATTCCACATAACCCATTTTTTCAATCACGCCAAACTCATAATCCAGGCGCTCGTAAAGGTCAATCCCGTTTTCCAAATGCGCTTTTCCGTCCCGGGTAATCCCGTAGCGCTCCGTCATCCCCTGCTCACACAGTTCCCGCAGATACTGTGTATTGGTCTTACCGTCGGGCGATTGAAATTCCGGCAGATGAAAATGCCCGAATTCCAATTCGACGTTACACTGCTCCGCAATCGTTTCCGTATTGTCACAAGCCTCCGGAATCGCCGCAAAAATCCGGCGCATTTCTTCTTCGGACTTCAGATAGAACTGGTCGTTCGGAAAACGCATCCGATTCTCATCATCTATACTGGAGGCCGTCTGAATGCAGAGTAGCACA
>CAKQWL010000042.1 GCA_934278965.1 uncultured Clostridia bacterium
GCTGCAACAAACTTGTCCGCCGGAACTCCGCACTGAGGACATTTTTCAGGCGGCTGGTCGCCTTCGTGAACATAACCGCATACGGAACATACCCATTTCATAATAGAACCCTCCTTCGTTTCTTGACCGAAAATCGGTCACTTATCTGCCAAAACTATTCTGCGACTGCAGCTACTATAAATATATCACCTTTCGGAGGAAATTAACAGAGAAAATCCAAAATGTGAAAAAGTTCACAAGAGCCCGCGCGCCGGACGGAAAGAGCTGGCGGAGAGTGGACCGAAAACGGGAGGAGAGCGGACCGAAAACGGGCGAAAAAGGAAGGACAAATCGCGCGGAAAGAGGGCGGATACAGGTAAAATAGGGAAAGAGACTTTACTTTAGAGAGAAAAAAGAGTATAATGAAGAGGAAATTTTTATTCTATCCGGGAAGAGGTTCCCGGAACGATAAGAGGAGGAAAAGATATGAAGAAAATATCCATTTTACTTGTATTAGTAATGGTATTCTCTGTATTCGCTTTCGGCTGCGGCGGCGGAGACACGGATGATGTGTCCGGTATTGCGGTAGAAGGCGATGTAATCAAGATCGGTGTATTTGAGCCGACAACAGGTGAAAACGGCGGCGGCGGTATGCAGGAAGTGCTCGGTGCTCGCTATGCAAACAGCTTGTACCCGACCGTTGACATTAACGGTACAACCTATAAGATCGAGCTGAAGGAAGTTGACAACCAGTCTGACAAGGCAGCTGCGGTAACAGCGGCACAGTCCCTGATCAGCCAGAAGGTTGTAGCGGTAATCGGTTCCTACGGTTCCGGCGTATCAATCGCGGCAGGTGAGACATTCCTGAACGCGGGCGTTCCGGCAGTAGGCTGCTCTTGCACAAACCCGCAGGTAACACTCGGAAATGATTTTTATTTCAGAGCATGCTTCCTCGATCCGTTCCAGGGAACTGTAATGGCGAATTATGCGATTGACGAAGGACACATGAAGGCTGCTGTCATCAGCCAGAACGGCGATGACTATTCAACCGGTCTTGCCGGATTCTTCAAGCCGGCTTATGCGGCGCTCGGCGGCCCAATCGTTGCAGACGAAACTTCTCAGACAAACGAGTCGGACTTCAACGCGATCCTGACAAGCGTTAAGGCAGCCGGTCCGGAAGTAATCTTCGTACCGTCTTCCATCAATACGGCAACACTGATTCTCCCGCAGATCAAGGCAAACGGCATTGACGCACAGGTTCTCGCAAGTGATACTTGGGAAAACGCAGCAATCATTTCTGAGGACGCGGTCGGCGTTGTGTTCTCCACATTCTTTGATGAAAAGGATGAGAGCAATCCGGTTGCGAAGGAGTTTGTAACAGGATTCAAGGCTTATCTCAACAGCGATCCACAGAATATTACATGGAACGCTAACACGGATACAGTAGCGGCGGTATCCGCTCTCGGATATGATTCCTATATGGCAGTTTACCACGCACTGGAAGCGCTGGACGGAAAGGATCTTGAGACAATCACATCCGTAGACATCCGTGACGCACTCGTTGATGTTTCGTTTGACGGTGTAACGGGCGCGATCGCATTCGATGAGAATGGCGATGCAATCAAGGATACGGCTTACCTCAAGACTGTCACAGAGCAGTCTGTAACGACGAAGGAATTTGAATTCGTAAAGACACAGTCTGTTGCGGACAACAAGTAAGAAACCGGAACAAGAAGCTTGTTCGGAAAGTAACATTGCGGCAGAGGGCGGACAGCCGTCTGCCGCTTTTTTTCTCTGAGAAGGGACAGCATGTGAAGATACGGGAAGTTTCGCGCATCTTTCCGAATCTTCATATGCTGAAGAATGATTTACAGGAGGCTCACAAATAATGGATTTAACTACATTCCTATCATATTGTTTGGCGGGCATATCTATCGGCGGCATTTATGCGCTGATCGCGATCGGGTATACGATGGTATACGGGATTCTGCGTCTCATCAATTTCGCACACGGCGATATTTTTATGATGGCAGCGTATTTTATGATTTTCGCTATGGTTGATTTTATGATTCCATGGTACCTTTCGGTCGTTCTCGTCATTGCGGCAACCGTGCTGCTCGGCGTGGTGATCGAAAAAGCGGCGTATAAGCCGCTTCGGAGTGCGCCGCGTATGTCCATCATGATTTCTGCAATCGGTGTGTCGTATCTGCTTCAGAACACGGCAACTTATCTATTCTCGGCATTGCCGAAATCCTATCCGTCGATTCCGGTGCTGAACCGGAAAATCGCACTCGGGGATGTATCCACATCGCTGGTTACATTTATCACACCGATCATTACGCTGGTCGCGGTAGCGCTTCTTTTGGTGCTGGTCAAGCGCACAAAGGTCGGTATGGCCATGCGTGCGGTATCAAAGGATTTTGAAACAGCGCAGCTTATGGGAATTAAGATCAACAACATCATCAGTATCACATTCGTGATCGGTTGTTTCCTGGCGGCGCTCGGTTCGATTTTGTATTTTACACCGCGTCCGTCGGTATTCCCGCTGGCGGGATCTCTTCCGGGACTGAAGTGCTTTATCGCGGCGGTATTCGGCGGGATCGGCAGTATTCCGGGCGCCGTTGTCGGCGGATTTATTATCGGACTGTCGGAGACCTTTATTAAGGCGGCCGGTTTCTCGGAATTCATTGATGTATTTACATTTGTATTGCTCGTTGTTGTATTGATGTTCAGACCGACCGGTTTGTTCGGTGAGAAAATGGCGGAGAAGGTGTAGCGTTATGACAAAGAAATCGAAAAATATTTGTTCAGTGGCGGCTGCACTGGTGCTGATCATACTTCTGATGTGCAGTTATCAGTTTACCAACAGTTCGTCGATGCTGCGCACGGTGCTGCAGCTTGGTGCGATCTATGCGCTTGCGGCTTCTTCCATGAATCTTCTGAACGGTGTGACGGGGCTCTTTTCACTGGGACAGGCGGGCTTTATGGCTGTCGGAGCGTATACCTTTGCAATCTTTACGATTCCGGTAGAAAAGAAAGCCGGCGTTTACTACCTGTACGGAGTGGCAGACGGTCTTGCGGATATCGCACTTCCGGCAGTAGTCGGACTGCTGCTGGCAGGGATTATGGCGGCGATTTTTGCAGCGATTATCGGTGCGCCGGTGCTCCGGCTCAAGAGTGACTATTTTGCGATCGCAACACTCGGTTTTGCCGAAATCGTGCGTATTTTAGTAGCAAGTTCTCCGCTGAACCGCATTACGAACGGTTCTCTGGGCCTGAAGGCGATTCCGGGATTTACGGATTTATTTGGAATCATTCCGGCATACTATGTTCCGTTTATTATCGTGACAATCTGTATTGCGCTGATGGTGCTTTTGATTCGAAGCTCCTACGGCAGAGCCTTCAAGGCGATCCGCGAGGATGAGATCGCGGCGGAAGCCATGGGGATCAATCTTGCGAAGCATAAGAGAATGGCGTTTATTATCAGCTCGTTCTTTGCCGGCATCAGCGGCGCGCTCCTGGCGCAGTTCCTCGGGGCGGTGCAGTCAACGACCTTCCCGCTTGCAATGACATACAACATTCTGCTGATTGTCGTAATCGGCGGCATGGGCAGCATCACGGGCAGCATCCTTTCCGCATTTTTGGTAACGGCAGCGAAAGAATGGTGGCTGCGGTTTCTGGATGTGGAGCATTTCATCGGTGGATTCAAAGTGCCGCTGATGCGTACCGGTTTCCGGATGGTGGTCTTCTCGATCATCCTGATGGTGGTCGTACTTTTCTGGCGGCGCGGCATTATGGGCAACCGCGAGTTCAGTTGGGATGGTCTTTATCGCTTTTTCCGCCGCAGGAAAGAGTCGTCGGAAGGAGGTGCGGTAAATGAGTGATGCAGCACTGAAGCTATGCGATCTGACGATGCAGTTCGGCGGTGTCGTAGCCGTCAATAATCTGAGCATGGAGGTTCGAAAGGGTGAGATTGTCGGACTGATCGGACCGAACGGAGCCGGCAAAACGACGGCATTCAATATGATCACGGGCGTTTAT
>CAKQWL010000043.1 GCA_934278965.1 uncultured Clostridia bacterium
GGCGGTGATTTGCCGCATCCTTGCTTCGGCCGGCAAAACCGTATCCGCGAATGCGGCCGATGCGGAAAAACAAATTCCCGGCAGCAGAGACGCGGCGCAAAGCGCTGCGGCAAAGCGCACGCTGCCCCTGTATTGCGGCGCTTTCCTCCCTGCCTCTGTTTTTCTTGCCGTTTCTTTTCTCATCTTCCCTTTTCCCCCTTTGTGACTTTTTGCCGAAGAATAAAATCTCAGCGCTGATTTATCCGTTCTCCGGCAGTTTCACTATATCATTTTTGGAAAATATTTACAACTCTTTTTTGTAAATATTTTCCTTTTTATTTTAGCCTCTCATTGACAGCACCGTTTCTGTCTCCTATAATGAAAAGGTGTCACTCTGAAATGACCATATTATTGACAAGATAAAGAAAGGAATCAACAAACGATGACTCGTACAAAACAAATTCTCAGCATTATGCTGATTTTTCTCCTGACTTTTTCCTTTGCGGCCTGCGCGGGCGGAGAGCATGATACCCCTCCGGCAGAAAAAGTCGATGTGAATGTTTTCGTTCTGACCGGACCGACCGGCGTCGGCGCTGTCTCCATGATGCAGCAGGCAGAAAACGGGAATGGCCTTGAAAATTACCACATTACCGCCGTTTCCGCCCCGACGGAAATCGTATCGAAAATCTCGAATGGCGAGGCGGATATCGCCGCGATCTCGACGAATCTTGCCGCAAAACTGTATCAGGTCACGGACGGCGAGGTTCAAATTCTTGCGGTCAACACACTCGGCGTTCTCTATGTCCTGACCAACGCCGGAACGGAGGTTGAAAGTCTGGCGGATCTCGCGGGAAAAACGGTTTATACCACCGGCAAGGGCGCCAATCCGGAGTATATCATCAACTATCTCCTGGAAAAGAACGGTCTGGACCCGGAAAAAGATCTGACGATCGAATATAAGGCGGACGGAAATGAGCTGACCGCCGTATGGGCACAGGACCCAACCGCGGTGATCATCGCTCCGCAGCCCGCTGCCACCGCGATTACGCTTCGCTATGAAGGATCCTCTGCCGCCCTGGATTTGACGGAAGAATGGGAAAAGGTTTCTCCGGATTCCGCTCTGATGATGGGCTGCATCATCGCGCGCAAGGCCTTTATAAACGAAAATCCGGACACCATCTCGCATTTCCTGACAGATTATGAAGCTTCTGTCCGTCAAACCGAAATCGACCCGGACCAAACAGCTGCTCTCTGTGAAACCTATGGCATCGTCGCCAAAGCGGAAATCGCAAAAAAAGCACTGCCGGCCTGCAATATCTGCTTTATCACGGGTGAAGAAATGAAGTCCGGTCTGACCGGTTACCTGGAGGTCCTGCTTTCTCAGGATCCACAGTCTATCGGCGGCAAGCTGCCGGATGAAGGTTTTTGGTATGAATAAATGAAAAAAGGACTTTTCCACTCGATGCGTCCGGCGGCGGCGATTCTGCTCTGGATTGCGGTATGGTATGCCGCTGCACAGCTGGTCAATCCGC
>CAKQWL010000044.1 GCA_934278965.1 uncultured Clostridia bacterium
CTCGCTCTGCTCAAAGATTCGAATCCAGATAATCGATGCCAAATCCTCTCTTAAAACATCATCCTTGATATATTCTCTTAAAAATGCAAATACTAAGTTGTGATTATCGAGGTAAAGTTCCTCGATCGAGGTATACTTGCTGCGTACAAACATCATTCTTCCCCCGTCAGCTTCTTCTATTTTGGCATATTTTCGCTGAAAAATAAAGCATTTTTACCGTTTTCAAAACCAACCCACAACATGATTGAACCGCCTGCCCTTCAGTGGTCAGACGGTTTTTCATCGAACATATGTCAAAAAAGCTTCTCTTTTTTATTTCACACTTTTCCGGTAACGACTTGGGACATTACGGCTTATCTCCTGACTCTTCGGAGTAAAGCGGTTTTGTGAGGATCAGCATTTTTCTTTCTTCGCCCCTCCGGCATGCTGAATCACACGGCCGCACTGCCGCTCATTACTGTACCTTCGGCATCTCACTTCCCTTCGGACTGGCGGTCCTTTGATGCCGTTCTTCCTTTTCCGGACTTTTTCGGGAACCCTTGTCCCGTATGGATTATACTATATTTGCCGCGTTTAATCAAACTTTTTTCCGAATAATAGATAAATTTTCAAAGTCTGCGAAATTCCGCAGCACAAGCTCGCTCCGGTAACATCGACGCGGAAATCATTACATAAATACCTCGTACAGAAAGAGCTCCGAAGTGCAATATTTCACTTCGGAGCTTCTGTCTTTCATTACCACATCATTTACTCTATCATTTTTTGATGCGCACGCTTCGCATTTCTCTATTTCAGAGCATCAATAAAGCTCTGCGGCACCATGGTTTTTCCCTCCTGCAATGCCGCCGGCATCGAAAGTTTTTCCATCCGGTCAAGCGGCTGGATATCGCGCGTCATATGCGTATAAGTAAAAGCATCGCTTCCGATCGTAATTTCTGCCGTAATATCGCCTTTTGTCACCTTGATCGGTGCTTTGTTGGAAGTCCATGTAACCGTATACCCTTTTGCTTCCGCTGCTGCACGAAGCGCCGTGTAAGAATCCTCTGCGTTTGGCTTTTCAGCCGCATCGTCCGCCTTGGCGTTGATTTCGCAGATTGCTTCGTAACAAGCCTGAATCTCTGCATCCGAGCTCTTTTCCGCTGCGATTACTCCGAATACACCGGCTGTCTGCGGCGGAAGGCTGAGCGTTGTCGGCGCGTTTGGATCCAGCAGCGCATAGATATGTACACCTGCCTTCAGTGCGTCCTGCGAAAGAACATTTTTGGCAGAATCTACGACCGGCACGTTCTCCTTCAGAATTAAAACAATGCTCCCTGCCTCTTCCGGTTTTCCGAGTGTTACTGTCGTAACGCCGTTCCCCGAAGTCACTTCCGTAATTTCGCCCTCTTTAACAAGGTATTCCGGCGGTGCGCTTATAACCATCGGCTCAGCCGCGGCAAATGCCATACCGGACACCAGCAGAACCAGACTCAGCGCCAGTGTTATTACTTTCAATTTTCTCATCTTTCGTTCCCCCTGCTGTATTTTTCTTTTCTCAATGTGTATTTCCCGTGCATTTCACGATGGACTTCCTCGCGCCCTGCACTTTTACTTCTATGACGCGGCTCTGCGGCGAAAAGTTCCTCTATTTTTTTGAAAAAAATCTGTAGCATCCGTCATATAT
>CAKQWL010000045.1 GCA_934278965.1 uncultured Clostridia bacterium
TTTGGACAGGGAAAGGGGCAGCCGTGCGGCGGTCCCTCGAACTGCGTTTTTGGAGGAGAATATGAAGCAGAATCTGGCAATCGAAATGCGGCACATTTCCAAGTCATTCGGCGATATCAAGGCAAACGACGACATTAACCTTGAAGTTGCGCCCGGTGAGGTACACGCGCTGCTCGGAGAGAACGGAGCCGGGAAAACAACATTGATGAATATGCTGTCGGGAATCTATACTCCGGATAGCGGCGAAATCCTGATTGAGGGCAGCCCTGTGACTTTTCATTCTCCTGCGGATTCGATTCAGCTCGGAATCGGGATGATTCATCAGCATTTTAAGCTGGTGGATGTGATGACGGCCAAGGACAATATCGTGATCGGACAGAAGACGAGCTTCTTCACAAAGGGAAAGGCTCTTTCCAAAAAGGTGAAGGCTCTTTCCGATCAATATGGACTGGATATTGATCCGGATAAAAAGGTTTATGAGATGTCCGTCGGAGAAAAACAGACGCTGGAAATTATCAAGGTCCTCTATCGCGGAGCGAAAATTTTGATTCTGGACGAACCGACGGCCGTGTTAACACCGCAGGAAATCACAAAACTTTTTCAGGTCATTCGAAATATGAAGGCGCAGGGGTGCGCAATCGTTATTATCACGCATAAGCTCAATGAGGTGATGGAAATTTCGGATCGGGTAACCGTACTCCGAAAGGGGAAGTCCATTGATACCGTAGTAACAAAGGATGTCAATATCCCGTCCCTGATTGAGATGATGGTCGGGCAGAAGGTCGATCTTTCCATTCACAAAGAAAAATACGAGCCAAGCGCTCCGCTTCTTACAATGGACGGAGTTACCGTAACGAACGAAGAGGGAAAAGACATGCTCTCCAATGTCAGCTTTACGCTTTCCGGTCACGAAATCCTCGGTGTGGCGGGTGTCGCAAACAGCGGGCAGAAAGAGCTTTGTGAAACCATCGCGGGACTTACCAAAGCAAACAAAGGCAGGATTTTTTTCGAGGGAGAGAATATCGTCGGAAAAACACCGCGTGATATCATCAAGCTGGGGATCCGCATGGGATTTATTCCGGAGGATCGTCTCGGGATGGGACTTGTCGGCGGAATGGATATTGTTCACAACCTGATTCTGAAGGATTATCAGAACCAGCCGGGAATTCGGCTGAGACGGGGTCCGTGCACCGAAAAAGCGAAAAAGATTGTAGAAGCACTGGACATCCAGACACCGAGCATTCAGACACCGGTCAAGAAGCTTTCCGGCGGAAATATCCAAAAAGTGCTTCTCGGCAGAGAGATCGACTCCGCGCCGAAGATCCTTATCACGGCTTACGCGGTGCGAGGCTTGGATATTGGGGCATCCCACAAAATTTATGATCTCTTAAATGAACAGAAAAAGAACGGTGTGGGCGTGCTGTTTGTCGGGGAGGACCTCGATGTGCTGATGGAGCTCTGCGACCGTATCATGGTACTGTGCCACGGAGAGGTGACCGGAATCGTCGATCCGGATCAGGTGAGCAAGGAAGATATCGGGCTCCTGATGACCGGACAGAAACTTGGAGAGGAGGCGGCTGTATGAATTTCAGAATTACCAAGAGAAGCGATCTTCCGAGAAAACAGGAAGTCGTGATCCGAATCGCGGCTGTACTGCTTTCCATCGTGTTCGCGGGTGTTATTTTGATGATCTTCGGACTGAATCCGATTCAAATTTTTGCAACGATTATCAAAGGCTCGATCGGCAGCGAGATCCGGATCCGGCAGACGATCGTGCGGGCAATTCCGCTCACGCTGACATCACTGGGCATTATCGTAGCGTTCAAGATGAAGTTCTGGAATATCGGGGCGGAAGGACAGATTACGATGGGAGCACTCGGTGCGACCTGGGTGGCACTGAATCTTCCGGAAACGCTTCCGATGCCGCTGATGCTGCTCTTGATGGCCGCGGCGGCGATGCTGTGCGGCGGAATCTGGGCATTTATTCCCGCGATCTTCAAAGCAAAGATGGGAACCAATGAAACGATTTTCACACTGATGATGAATTACATCGCGATTAAGTTTGTAACCTACCTGCAGTACGGTCCTTGGATGGACCCAAATGCGGGCGGCTTCCCGAAGATTGCGAAATTCCCGGCCAACGCAGTGCTTCCGTCTGTGCTTGGCGTGAATATCGGGTGGATTGCGGTGCTTGTTTTCGTTGTCTTAATCTATCTTTTCATGAATTATACCAAAAAGGGTTACGAAATCGCGGTAGTCGGCGAATCGGTGGAGACAGCGAGATATGCCGGTATGAATATCAGCCGGATCATTATCGCGGCGATGCTGATTTCCGGAGGAATGTGCGGGATCGTCGGCATGATTCAGGCTTCGGCGATTGAAAAAACGCTGATTTCCAATATTGCTGCGGGATATGGATTTACCGCCATTATTCCGGCATGGCTTTCGAGGCTGAATGCTGTTTCGGTACTGGTAATCTGCCTTGCTTTCGCGATGCTGATTCAGGGCGGTACTTATTTGCAGGTATCGCTCGGAATATCGAGCGCGGTTTCTTCGATTGTACAGGGAACGATTCTCTTCTTCGTGCTGGGAAGCGAGTTTTTCCTGCAGTACAAGATTTCCATCGCAAAGAAACATAAGACAGAAGAGGAGGTGGCATAATGCAGGTATTTTTGGCAGCTTGCGTCGTTGCGGGCGTACCGCTCCTTTTCGCGACGGTCGGTGAGGTTATTACAGAAAAGGCAGGGAATACGAACCTGGGAGTAGAGGGAATGATGCTCATGGGCGCCGTGATGGCTTATGTCACTGCGACAGGGACGCTCTCTCCGTTTGCTACCGTGCTTGCGGCTGCGCTTGCGGGCGCTTGCGGCGCACTGATTTATGCGGTTCTGACAATCAGCCTCCGGGCCAATCAGATCGTAACGGGACTGACGCTTACGATTTTCGGAACAGGTTTCGCGAAATTTGTCGGGCAGCCGTATCTCGGAAAAGCGGTTCCGGCGGAGGTGACGCAGTTCTTCGTGAAGAGACCGATTCCGCTTCTCGGTGATATTCCGCTCCTTGGACCGGTATTTTTCCGGCAGGATGTGTTTGTTTATTTTTCTTATCTGGTATGCATCCTTGCGGCGGTTTATCTTTATAAAACGCGCTTGGGAGTGAATTTGAAGGCGGTCGGTGAAAACACAGCGGCGGCAGATGCGTCCGGAATCAATGTTACGCTTTATAAGTATGTCCATGTCGTGATCGGCGGCGCACTGGCGGGTCTCGGCGGGGCATATCTGTCCATTGTAAGAATCCCACTCTGGCAGGAGGATGTCGTGAACGGAAGAGGCTGGATTGCGGTAGCACTGGTCATTTTCGTTGCGTGGAACCCGATCAAGGCCTTTTTCGGGGCGATTGTGTTCGGAGGACTTTCGATTATGGGAATGAAGCTTCAGGTCATGGGCGTCGGGATTTCACAGTATGTTTTTGACATGATTCCATATCTTGCGACGATCATCATCTTGGTGTTCAGTACGCATAAGAAGAGAAGAGAAAGTCAGCCGCCGGCGGACCTTTCCAACAATTATTTCCGTGAAGAGCGGTAGGATGTGCAGGGATAAGATCAGATGATAGAAAAACGAGAAATTTGGAAGATCAATTTGTACACGCTGTGGGTCACGCAGGCGCTCGTGAATATGGGCTTTGGACTGGTCATTCCGTTTATTCCGTATTATCTGGAGGAAATGACGGCAATGACGGAGGCGCAGCTGAATCTTTATACCGGTCTGTCTTCCACGCTGCCGTCGGCAGCGATGGCGATTGCGTCGCCGTTTTGGGGATATGTATCCGATATTTACGGAAGGAAGGCCATGTTGATCCGCGCGATGGCGTGCGGGAGTGCTGTTTTGATTTTAATGGGGATGGCAGGTAATATTCCGGTGTTCCTGCTGCTTCGGACCTTGCAGGGAATTTTTACCGGGACTATTCCGGCGGCCATGGCGCTGGTGGCGGCGCATACTCCGGAAGAACGGATGTCTTATGCGCTCGGCTTCATGAACTCGTCCAACTTTTTGGGGTACGCAATGGGACCGGTAGTCGGAAGCGTCGTCTGCGAGTTTTTCAGTTACAAGATTTGTTTTTATACGGGCGGAGTTCTCGTTGCGGTCGGCATCTTTTTTGTCATATTCCTCGTAAAAGAGGACAAAAATACATTCGGCAAGGAGCTTTTGGCGGCAAGAAAGGCGGCGAAGCTCGCGGCAAAAGAAAATGAACTTCGGGACGGAGCAAAGCTGCTTACGGCGAATGTGGTGATGACGCTGATCGCTCTTCTGATCCTTCGGACAGGGCGGACGCTGTTCTCACCGTTTATTGCGGTATTCGTGCGGGATTGTCTCGGTACGATGGACGGAGCGACGACCTACACCGGTGTTATCAATATGGCGATGTGCGTTGCGACGGCGATTTCCTCGGTGACGCTGACACGCCTCGGCGATTACTATGATAAGTTCAAATTGGCGATTGCCTTGTCGGTTGCGGCACTTGTGATTTCAGCGGTCCTTCCGATTCCGTACCCGCTTTGGGTCTTTACGATCACCTATGCGCTTTATTACTTTGTGGCCGGCGCGATCGAGCCGGTTTTGACATCGGCTTTATCGGAGGAAACGGAGAAGGGACAGCGCGGGACTTTGTTCGGGCTGACCGGTGCTATCAATTCCATCGGTATGATGATTTCTCCGATGGTCGGAGCCGCGGCTTCCACCGCCTTTTCAACGAGAGCGATTCTTGCCGTTATTCCGTGCTTTATGCTGGCGCAGGTTGTGTTCCTTTTGATTGAAAGGAAGGTTCAGAAGAAGCAGGCGTAGTCGACATGACAGACGCGCTTCGGAGCGCAGACAGACGAATGACGGGTGAAAAGAAAAGGAGATAGGGATATGGTTTATGTATTTTTGGCGGAGGGATTCGAAGAAGTTGAAGCACTCACGGTAATCGATGTGCTTCGGCGTGCGGGTGTTGTGACTTATTCGGTCAAGGCCGCATCGCAGGAATCGACAGCCGACTCGGCGCTTTTGGTGACCGGCGCGCATGGAATCACGGTTCTGGCGGATCGGAGCTTTGACAGCATTGATTCAGACGCGTGCCGCATGATTGTCCTGCCGGGCGGAATGCCGGGAACCCTCCATTTGAAAGAGCATGCGGGTCTGGTTCGCCTGATCCGAAAGTTTGCCGAGACAGAGGGAAAATATATTGCGGCAATCTGTGCCGCACCGATGGTGCTCGGAGAGCTGGGAATTCTGGAAGGTCGCAGAGCGACGATCTATCCGGGAATGGAGGATTCTCTGAAGGGGGCATTCGCGATGAAAAATCGCGTTGTAGTCGACGACCAGGTAATCACATCAAAGGGGCCCGGAACGGCAATGGAGTTTGCCGTTGAGCTTGCAGCGATTCTCAAAGGAAAAGAAAAAGCGGAAGAGCTGATGCAGGATTTGGTAATGGGAAGATAGGCGAGAGGCGAAAAATGGGCGGACTTGCGTCGATAAGAATCGAAAAGGGTAAAACCGATCTTCATATTCATACCTGTTATTCGGACGGCGCATGTACTCCGGAGGAAATCGTCCTGCGTTATCAGAAAGCGGGCTTTGAAACGATCGCGATTACGGACCATGACACGACAGACGGGATTTCGGAGGCGGTGACGGCCGGTTCGGCATGCGGTCTGACGGTGATTCCGGGGATTGAGATCAGCACCGTATCCGAGAAAGGTGTGGAAACACATATTTTGGGATATGGGTTTGATCGGACCAATGATCTTCTTTGCCGGATACTGGAACAATTGCGGGAAGCACGGCACAGGCGGAATGAGCGCCTGATCGGATGCCTGAAGAAGCAGGGATACGAGTTGACTTACGAGGAGCTGCTCATCGGGAAGCGCGGCGGATATGTCGGAAAACCGGACTTTGGGCGCGCGATGGCGCGCCGCGGGTATATTCGGACGCCGGGCGAGATTTTTACGCCGGGGAAATACCTGGAGACCAAAGAGGCAAAAGCAATCAAAAAAGAAAAGCTGGATACACGGAGGGCGATTCAGTTGATCGCTGAGGCCGGCGGGGAGGTTGTTTTGGCACACCCGATCCAGATCAAGGAATTCGGCGTGCCGGGGAGCCATGAATATTTTGATCGCCTGGTGCCATTCCTGGAGTCCCTGCAGATATGCGGATTGAAGGGACTGGAAGTTTATCATCCGGATCAAAACGAAGAGCAGTCCGCTTGCTTTCGAAAAATTGCAGAGGATCTGGGTCTTTTGATGACACGCGGGTCGGATTTTCATGGAGACGATTTTAAGCGTGGAAAAAAATGAGCTGATAAAAATAAAACGAAAACGGCGCTGCGTCAGAAGCAGCG
>CAKQWL010000046.1 GCA_934278965.1 uncultured Clostridia bacterium
GGCCGGTGCGCATGAAGCGCTGGGATCGGATGTGATTTATCAAACGGCGGGAGAGGCAGGAAGCGGTATTGCGGAAACTGCCGAATCAAAGGGAATCTTTCTGATCGGTACGGATTCGGCGGTATATTCTGAGGCAGGAGATGCGGTGCTGTGCGCGATTGTCCGAAAGGCCGATGTCGCCGTTTATGATATTATTCAGAAATTGAAAGAAGGAACTTTCAACGGCACGGATGCGGTGTATACGCTTTCGGACGGTGCGTTTGAGATTGATGACGAAGAGGGAAATCTTCCGGAAGAGGTGCGTAAGGCTATGGAGGATTATGCGGAAAAAATTGCATCCGGAGATCTTGTGGTGCCGTATGACTGGCAGACCTGGTACGATTATACTTCGAAGCTGTAGGATGGGATGTGAAGGGAAAGGAGCGGGACAAGATGGGTGTGATCGCGGAACTTCCGAAAATTCTTACAGAGAGCCGGAAATCGTACGAGAAAATAAAGGTTTCCGAAACGAACTTCTCCTGTGATGCGATATTAGGAGGCTGCCCGGAGCAGCAAAGCAGCGTATTGGGGGAGGAAGAGAGAAGCTTTTATCCGGAAAATCTTCTTGCGGTCGGAGACAATTCTGCATTTATGGAGTATTTGATCCGGGAGCGGGATTTTGCGGGAAAAATTCAAATGATCTATATTGATCCGCCGTTTTTTTCCCGTTCCAATTACGGTACGGATTTGAAAGTTTCTTCGGAAAAGCTCGGAACACTGCCGAAAATGAAACAGTTCGCCTACCATGATGTGTGGGAAACCGGGATGGAAGAGTATCTTCGGATGCTGTGCCTGCGTCTTTTTCAGATACACGAGCTTCTTTCGGATACCGGATGCCTGTGGGTGCATCTGGATTGGCACAGTGTGCATTATGTGAAAATCCTGCTCGATGAGATTTTCGGCGAAAAGAATTTTATCAATGAAATTGTCTGGAATTATAAATCAGGGGGCAGCAGCAGTCGGCATTTTGCCCGAAAACATGATACACTCTTGTTTTATGCCAAGACCAAGGATTATTATTTTCACCCTCAAAAGGAAAAATCTTATAACCGCGGATTTAAGCCGTACCGCTTTAAGGGAGTACGGGAATACCGCGATGAGAACGGCTGGTATACCATGGTCAATATGAAGGATGTCTGGCAGATCGATATGGTTGGACGGACTTCCTCCGAGCGGACCGGATATGCGACGCAAAAACCGGAAGCGCTGCTTCAGAGAATTCTGGAAAGCTGTACCAGGCCCGGGGATTGGACGGCAGATTTTTTCGGCGGGTCAGGGACGCTGGCGGCGGCCTCGGAAAAAATGGGGCGGCGGTGGATTTATTGCGATGTGGGAACCTTGGCGGCGGCGGCCGCGGAGAAACGACTGGCAAGGAGCAGCAGCCCTTTTGCTGTGCTGACGCAGGAGGATTCGGAGATTTCGAAGCATACCTGTCGAATTGAGGCGAAATGGAACGTGGAACCGGCGGGAGCGACGGATCGGGTTTTATTAACCGTGGAACTGACCGGATATCAGCTGAATCCGGACTCTGAGGTGCCGGTGAAAGAAAAGGACCTTTCAGCGCTGAAAAAAGCGATGCATGAGGATCCGCTGCGCTTCATAGAATTTTGGAGTATCGACTATTCCTATGACGGAAAGGTTCATTGCGGAGAGGATGTTTTCTTCCGAAACGGGAGGGAGCTGACTACGAAAACGGTGCGGATGGGAAGAGCCTTTCAAAGAATTCACATAAAGGCATACGATATTTTCGGAAATACAGCGGAATATGAGGCGGACATTTTTCGGACGGAGTGATAAGGAAAGCGAATCGGACGGAGGGCGTGAATGAAAAGCAAGAAGGAAAAAGGAAGCAAGAAGATCCTGAAAAGAGGCGCGAAGGATTTCCTGACAGACTGGGTTTTGATTATTTTTGCGTGCATAATCGGCGGATTTTCGACGATTGCAGTGATGCTGCCGAACGGTCTGACAAGCGGGGGAATTACCGGTATCGCCCGTATTTTGATGCGGTACTGCAGTCTCAGCTTTTCCGTCATCTATTATACGGAGGCGCTCCTTGTGCTTCTTCTCTGTTTCTTTGTTCTCGGAAAACGGGAGACGAGGAATATCGTGCTTCTAACGATTCTGTACCCGGCGATCCTGTTTGTGATGGAACACATTCCGAACCTGGTCTTGCTGGAGGAAAGTGACATGACGCTGGCGGCAGTGTACTGCGGTGTTTTTAACGGTCTGTGCGCGGGAATGGTTTTGTCGCGCGGATATTCGTTCGGCGGGACGGATACCATTGCTAAGATGATCAAAAAGAAATTTCTCCCGCATGTGGATTTGAGTAAAATTTTGATGGTGCTGGACACGCTGATCATTATCGGATCCGGTTTGCTTTATGGCAGAAATATCGCACTTTACGCCCTGATTACGACCGTGATTTCAACGAAGGTGATGGAGTTTGTGATGTTCGGTTTTGAAACGAAGATCGTAAAGGTGGAGATTTTGTCGCAGAAGTACGGTGAGATCGCCGAGTACATCATGACACAGCTGGAGCGCGGGGCAACGCTTGACAATGTCATCGGTGCGTATACCGGAACGGAACGGAAGCGTCTTGTTGTCTTTTGCTCACCGCGGGAGAGCATGCTGATCAAGCAATTTGTTGCGCGGACAGACCCGCAGGCAATGGTAACGACGATCCATGTCGATAATATCTGGGGTGTGGGGACCGGATTTAAGGCCATCGATAAAGAAGAATAGCGGGTTTCAAAAAAAATTACAGAATTTGCGAATATGCTTTGATATTTTCTTTGAGATGATGTATAATAGTGCGGGGAAGGCGGAATTGAGTTTTTGTGGGGCATTAGCTTAATGGATAGAGTTACGGCTTCCGACGCCGCCGGTCCGGGTTCAATTCCCGGATGCCCTACCAAATAAAGAGGCTTTGAAATCGTTCGGGTTTCAGAGCCTTTTTCCTTTGCTTCGCTTGTATTTGCGTTTGCGCTTCGGCGGAGAAGAGGAGAATCTCGGCGCTTTTTTCGACATGCCGTACTTCCTTGACAAAAAAACAAAATGTGCTACAATGAATGCGAGTTAGCAAGTGCTAATTCGAAACTCCGACAATAGGGTATTTTAGAAAGGGTGGATGGAAAATGGTAAAAACGATAGTTTCAGTCGATGGGATGATGTGCGGTCACTGCGAAGCGCATGTGAATGACGCGGTCCGGAAAGCCTTTTCGGTAAAAAAGGTAACCTCTTCGCACAAAAGAAAAGAAACCGTCCTTCTGACTGAGGAAAAGCCGGATGAAACGAAGCTGGCGCAGGCGATTCAGGCGTCGGGATACGATGTGCTCGGAATCCGGACAGAGCCGTATGAGGCACCCAAGGGGCTGCTTGGCCGTTTCAAGAAATAAAAGAAACGCCGGCTCGGCGGCAGGGTGATTACCATATATTGCATCTTTGTTACATTCCTTTGACCGGTTTTCTTTTGTCGAAATTTGTAGTAAAATAGGGAACAGACACTGGGCAGAAGAAAGGGGCGCAAGACAGAGAATGAAAAAGATGCAGTATGGGATGAACAGGGAAACGGAAGAAAAAATAGAATTCAGGGAAAAAAGGAGCGGCAGAAGACCTGTCGCCGGGAGGATCCTCCCGGCTGTTCTTGCGCTTCTTTTTTTGCTTTCGGCCGGAAGCAGTGCTTTCGCGGCGGGCAGTATCAGTGAAAAAAATATTCGGGACGGGCTGGCGTTCTGTCAGGCTTATCCGGTGACGCTTTCATTGGATGGACAGGCCATCGCTTTCGGCGAAAAGGATGTGCCTCCGGTGATCATCACACCGGACGGCGCTTCGGCCGGGCATACGCTGATTCCGGCAAGAGCGCTGTTTGAGGCAATGGGGGCACAGGTTGCCTGGGTAAATGAAACGCAGTCTATCGTAATCACGCATCAGGATTTCAAGGTGACTTTTATCATCGGGGAAACGAGTGCAGATGTCAATGGTGAAAAGCGGCAGCTCGATGTACCGGCCTTGATCATCGATCATGACGGCGATTATTATGGCAGCACGATGATTCCGGTTCGTTTCGCGGCAGAAGCACTGGGATGCGATGTGAAATGGGTGGATGCGTCAAGAACGGTCGCCGTAACTTCTCCGAGCCGTGAGCCAAACCGGGGAGATACAGGAGACCGGCCGCAAAACGGTGAGGCAGAAAATGAAAATGGCGGAGATCCGGGCAAGACGGAAAATCCGGATGAGAACCGGAATCCTACTGCGACCGGCAGCGGAATCCTTACCGGAACGGTGCAGAACGGGACCTTGACAGGAAACGGGACCGTTATTACCGAGGGATACGAATTCCCGGTTTATGACCGAAGTCTGCTGCCGGCGCCAACGGAAAGCGCCAAACGCAAACTTGTGATGCTGGATCCGGGACATGGCGGAAAGGATAATGGATCGACGGGGCACCGCGGACAAAGCGATGCGCTGGAGGAAAAAGATCTGAACCTTGCAATCGGACTTCGTGTCCGGGAATACCTCGACATCGCCGGAATGAATACGGCGATGGTCCGGGAGAGCGATACTTATATTGAAAAGACGGCCCGCGCTTATAAGGCCAACGCTGTCGGCGCAGATCTTTATGTGTCTTTTCATAATAATTCCTCCGAGTATGCTTCGCCGCAGGGGACGGAAACGCATTATAATTCCAAACTGGTGAACGGCCTCTCGGAAGAAGTTCTTTACGGAATTACAAGCGAAAGTACGGCAAACTATATTCAGGCTGAGATGATCAAAGCGATCTGGACAAAGGACCGAGGCACCAAAAGCAGTCCGGAATTGGCTGTTCTGAATAAAACGGAAATGCCTGCCGTTTTGATAGAAGGGGCATTTCTTTCGAATGAGGAAGATTTTCGCATGATGAAAACAGAGGAGTTTATCGACCGCTATGCCTTTGCCTGCGCGAAGGGAATCATTCTCGCGCTTTCTGCCGCTTTTCCAGACTGAGATGCGGCAGAAAAAAGAACAAATAATCCGGAACAAATGTTTACTTTTTGGCAAAAATATGATAATATGTTCGGGAAGAGATGTTCTCATCACTGCATATCGGAAAGGACAAACGTATGGAGAATTTAAAAGAAAGAGAACGGCAGATGCTGGCTTATATGAAGGAAGAGATCCGGAAGAAGGGGTATCCGCCGACCGTTCGGGAGATCTGTACGGCGCTGAATATCAAGTCGACCTCTACCGCGCATAAGGATATTGAAAATCTTGTAAAGCAGGGGTATATCAAGAAGGATCCATCCAAGCCGAGAGCGCTGATGATTACGGATTCGGAGGATAGGACGGACGAGTCCCGTGAGGAATTCTTTTCCCACGGGTACGGTACAGTGGAAAGAACCGATATTGTGGATGTTCCGGTAGTTGGCAGGATCGCGGCGGGGACGCCGATTCTTGCAGAACAAAACATTGAAGAAACTTTTCCGGTGCCGGCTCGTTTTATGGGCCGCGGCAATAATTTTATGCTGACCGTTAAGGGAGAGAGCATGATCGAGGCCGGAATTTTTGATGGGGATTACATTCTCGTTCAGCAGCAGGATACGGCGAACAACGGAGAGATTGTCGTTGCGATGGTGGACGGGTTTGAGTCGGAGGCGACGGTGAAAACATTTTATCGGGAGGACGGACATGTGCGCCTTCAGCCGGAAAACAGTACAATGTCCCCGATCATCGTCAAGGATGTGCGAATTCTCGGCAAAGTAAAGGGTGTTTTTCGTTATTTTTCATAATAATGATTGACATGGAATATGCTGTATGGCATAATACTAAGGTAGCGAAGAAGAAGTTATCCGCTTCTCACCTTTGCGGCGCGGGCTGCATGGGTTTCATATCGAGGCATGAGGAATGCTTTTTTGGATTGTTTCAAGCGGATACCTTACGGGATCCGCTTTTTATGTACTGAAATTATCGAATGCAGGAGGTGCAGGGTCATTAGCAAGGAAAATCTGATCAACGAAGAGATTCGTGACAAGGAACTTCGCGTTATCGACGCGGATGGAACGATGGTAGGAATCATGAGCCGTGAACAGGCATTGGATCTGGCAAATGAGAGAAAGCTGGATTTGGTCAATATTTCTCCGAACGCCAATCCACCGGTATGTAAAATTCTCGACTACGGGAAGTACCGGTATGAGCTTCAGAAAAGAGAAAAAGAGGCGAAGAAGAAACAGAAGACAATGCAGGTGAAAGAAATTCGTCTCAGTACGTTCATTGAAGAACATGATATCAATGTAAAAGCAAATACTGCGGCCAAGTTCCTGAAGGATGGCGATAAGGTTAAGGTTTCTCTTCGCTTCCGAGGAAGAGAGAGGGATTATATCAACAAAGGTATGGATGTCATGAACAAGTTCGCGCAGATCGTTGCGGAAGTCGGAAAGCCGGAAAAAAAGCCGGAGTTTGAGGGCAGGAGCCTGACCATGATCGTAACACCGAAAACAGATAAGGAAAAACAGTAAAATCAATCAATTACAGGAGGAGTGATTCAAATGGCAAAGAACAAGATGAAGTCTCACAGAGGCGCGTGCAAGAGATTGAAGTTAACCGGTTCCGGTAAAGTAAAGAGAAATAAGGCATATAAGAGCCATATCCTTACAAAGAAATCGGCGAAGAGAAAGAGAGGCCTGAGAAAGGCAACGACACTCACCAGTGCAGATTTAAAGAGAATGCTCAGATCAATGGCGAAATAAGGTAGGAGGTAAGGAAACATGGCAAGAGTAAAAAAGGGTGTAAACGCTCATAAGAGACATAAAAAAGTTTTGAAGCAGGCGAAGGGATTTTACGGTCTGAAGAGTAAAGTCTTCCGCGCTGCGAAGCCTGCAGTGATGAGATCTCTGAGATCCGCTTATGTCGGCAGAAAGCTGAAGAAGAGAGAGTACAGAAGACTCTGGATTGCGAGAATCAACGCTGCGGCAAGAATGAATGACATTTCTTACTCCAGACTGATGGATGGATTGAAGAAGGCGAACATTGAGATCAACAGAAAGATGCTTTCTGAAATGGCGATTTACGATGCACCGGCATTCGCAGCACTCTGTGACAAGGCCAAGGCAGCACTGAAATAAAATCGATTCGACAAGTACATTTGACAGGATTCGACCCCCCTGTCCGGATATAATAAAATCCGGACAGGGGGTTTTTCTTTGGTCGTATATGCAGAATATCTGTTTGCAGAAAACTTCATTACGGGAATCCTTATTTTGTATTTTACGGGTCGGCTTTGCGGCTGTGCGGCAAATAAATTCCGCATTGCTGCCGGCGGAGTTCTCTGCGGACTCTTTTCCTTCACCATTTTTGTGCGGATACCTTTACCATTCTCATCCGTGACAACGAAGCTTGTCTTTTCGGTGCTGGTATGCGGTGTTGCTTTTTCTTTTTCCGCGCTGCGCAGGCGCGGCGGCTGGAAATTGGTTCCTGTCTTTTATATCGTGTCGTTCCTGCTTGGGGGGATTACATTTGCGGTTCTGTTTGTAACGGGATTCTGCGGGGCGGCGGGAAATGGATATCTGTATTTGCCGGCACCTACATATGCCTGTGTCATGCTCGGAATCGGGAGCGGATACCTTGCAGGAGCTTTTCTGATCCGTCAGATCAAAAACAAAGTGCGGTCGGAAAAACTGCAATACGAAGCAGTGGTCGAAATCGGAGACAGCAAATTTTCGTTTTCGGCTTATACCGATACCGGCAACGGCCTTTGTGATCCGATTTCTCATGCACCGGTTTCTGTGATTACGGAAGCGGGCGCGAGGCGGATTTACCAAATGCTTTCTCCGCAGGAGCGCGCGTGCCGGTACTGTGTCATTCCGTTTCGTGCGGCAGGAACAGAGAACGGTACGATGGACGGCATCCGGGCGGATCGGATAACCTTGAACGACGGACGAAGCTTTTCTCCGGTCATCTTCGCGGTCTATCGCGGAGATTTCCGGACGGGATTCGGCACGGAAAAGTGTGATATTTTACTGAATCAGGAAATTGTGGGAGGCGGGTTGATATGATGAGAATAGAAGCGATTGTGAAACTTCTGAAGAACTGGTTCGGAATGGCAGATGTGGGGGATTTCTTTTACATAGGGGGCAGTGATGTCCTGCCGCCGCCGCTTTCGCCGGAAGAGGAAAAAGAACTTCTTGCGCAGTTTGATGAGGGAAGCAAAGAGGCGAGGGCCATTCTGATTGAGCGTAATTTGAGATTGGTTGTCTACATCGCCAAGAAGTTTGAAAATGCCGGGGTGAATGTGGAAGATCTGATCTCAATCGGTACCATTGGCTTGATCAAGGCGGTCAATACCTTTAATTCCGGAAGAAATATCAAGCTTGCAACATATGCGTCCCGCTGCATTGAAAATGAAATTCTGATGTATCTGCGGCGCAACAGCAAGACCAGAAATGAAGTTTCTTTTGATGAGCCACTGAATGTCGATTGGGACGGAAACGAACTTCTGCTCTCGGATATTCTCGGTACGGAAAACGACATCGTGTACAGCCATATTGAAGAGACGGTCAATCGGGATCTTTTGACTTATGCGCTCGGAAAGCTGAACAGCCGGGAAAAGGAACTGATGGAAATGCGTTTCGGACTGGTCAGCGGGCGCAGCATGACGCAGAAGGAGGTGGCAGATGTGATGGGGATTTCGCAGTCCTACATCTCCAGACTGGAGAAAAAGATTATAAGTCGGCTTCGCCGTGAAATTCGCCGGCTCGGCTGAGCCTGGGGAAATAAAAATACATTTCCCGGAAAATAATACAAAAAATACTTCCCAAAAGGCTTGAAGAGGAATAAAAGCAGGATTGTTTGTACAAGATGAAAGTAGAAAAACAAGCCGGAGGGGGATAAAATGACGGGAAATAAAGTAGAGATCTGCGGCGTTAACACCGCAAAACTGCCTGTTTTTCAGGATGCCGAGATGAAAGAGATGCTGAAAAAGATTCAGGCAGGCGACAAGGATGTCAAGGATGAATTTATTCGCGGAAATCTGAGGTTGGTGCTTTCCGTAATCCAGCGATTCGGAAACAGGGGTGAAAATCCGGATGATCTGTTTCAAGTCGGATGTATCGGACTGATCAAGGCAATCAATAATTTTGATCTGTCACACGGCGTTAAATTTTCAACATACGCGGTTCCGATGATCGTTGGAGAAGTTCGAAGATACCTGCGGGACAATAACAGCATACGCGTTTCGCGTTCACTTCGGGATACGGCATACCGGGCGCTTTCCGTGAAGGAACGGCTTCACCGGGAACTGCAGCGGGAGCCGTCTGTCTCTGAAATCGCGAAAGAAATGGAAATTCCGAGAGAAGATCTGGTCATAGCACTGGATGCTATTCAGGAACCGATCTCACTGTATGAACCGGTCTTTCATGATGACGGAGATCCGATCTATGTGATGGATCAGGTGCGGGATACCAAAAACAGCGATGCCTCATGGATTGAAAATCTCTCACTTTCGGAGGCGATGAAGAAACTGACACCGAGAGAACGGCATATTTTGGAGCTTCGCTTCTTTGAGGGAAAAACTCAGATGGAGGTAGCAGAAGAAATTTCGATCAGTCAGGCGCAGGTGTCGCGACTGGAAAAAAACGCACTGCGTTATATGCGCAAGTATGTTTGAATCGCGGCATAAAAGGCAGAGGCGGTGAATTGACAGAGCATGGCGCCTTTGATACAATGAGAGAAATACGCGAAAGAAAGGAATTTGATTCAAATGCTGAATGAGCGCAGCCTGCTCTCTCAATTTTTGCACTTTACAGCAGCGACAGTAGCCTCACTGATGGTATTTTCTCTTTATTCGATTGTCGACGGATTGTTTGTAGCAAAGGGTGTCGGGAAATACGCAATGTCTGCGGTAAACTTAGCCGTTCCGTTTACCAATGTTCTTTTTTCCATTGCCGTTATCTTTGCGGTCGGAAGCAGTACGATTATCGCCATCTATCTCGGACAGGGAAAGAAAGAAAAGGCGAACAGTCTTTTTTCGCAGAACCTCGTGCTTCTCACTGTATTCGGCCTTTTCATCGGGGCGTTGGTTTTTATGTTTCCGGAACCTTTTGCGAAACTGCTCGGCGCGAAGGATATTACACTTCCTTACACGATTGATTATTTGAAGGGTCTGGCGCCGTTTTCCGTATTTTTTATCATTTCTTATAATCTGGAAGTGCTGATCAAAACGGACGGGTATCCGAAACTGGCGATTTTGACCGTAATCACCGGGTGCCTCGCAAACTGCGTTTTAGATTATACGGCTATTTTTATTCTGGATATGGGAATTTTCGGTGCGGCAGTTGCGACCGGTCTTTCTCAGATGCTGACCTCTGTGATTTATATGCATCATTTTCTGCGCGGAAAGACAACCTTCCATCCGGTTCGTTTCCGTATGGAATGGAGCATTTACCGCCGATTGATCCCGATCGGTATCGCGGACGGAATGACCGAGCTCTGCAACGGATTGATGATTTTTCTTTTTAATCGGGTGATCCTCTTCTGTCTCGGACAGGATGGGCTGGTCAGTTATACGATTATTGCTTATGTCAACACCCTGGTGATCAATACGATGATGGGAATTTCTCAGGGAAGCCAGCCGCTGATCAGTTTCCATTATGGGAGCAGCGATCGTGCAGGGTACCGAAAGCTTCTCCGTTACGGTTTTACAGCAATTGCAGCATTGACAGGGATCATCTTTGCAGCGGCAATGGTGTTTGCGCCGCAGATTGTCGGGATTTTCCTTGGAAACGAAAATCCGGAGATTAATTTTGCCTCGATCCAGGCCCTTCGGATGTACGCAGTCTCTTACCTCACTGTAGGGTTCAATATTCTGATGGGCGGCTTCCTGACGGCGGTGGAGCGGCCGAAAGGTGCGATCTGCATTTCGGCGGGACGCGGGCTTATTTTCCAGGCAGCAGCACTCGGCCTTCTGGCATTTCTCGCAGGGGGCCGCGCCATCTGGCTGACGCCGACGGTTTCGGAAGCCGTTTGTCTCGTGATGGCCGTTTTCTTCCTGAGAAGATTTCTCAGAGCGGATGAATTTCAGAGAGAGTCTTTTTCCGCAGTGGAAACCAATCCGGAGTAAAAAGTGGTGAATCCCAAAAAAAGAAAAATTTGGAGTCAGAAGAAAAATGCAAAACAAAAACAGCCCATGTCGGCCGACATGGGCTGTTTCTTCGTTTTTGATATGTTCCGTATACGAAAGCGGTTTATTGGATCATGAGCTTATCAATGGTAGGGGAGACCTTGTAATAATCCCGGAGTGCCCGATACTCCGATCCGGCTTTTGGATTCGGACGGCTCTGCTTCTCGCGAACGGCGCGAATCATGATGTTCCGGGCGGTATGCTCCAGAGAAGTGAATTCAATTAGGGAAACCTTATAGCCGGCCTCCTCCAGCTTCAATGCACGCAGTCCGTCGGTCAGGATTTCTGTAAAACGCTCTTTCAGGATGCCGTGCTTGTACATCGGCGCATGGAGCTCGCTTCGAATCTGACCGAAAAGCTCATGCTGACAGCACGGAACGGAGAGGATGACCGGAGCGTTCCACGAAACGGCATTGATCAGAGCGTAGTCTGTGGCTGTATCGCAGGCATGAAGCGTGACGACCATATCGGCATGGTCGTTGGTGTAATCGGCAATATCACCGCGCAGGAAGTGAAGCTCCCGGTAACCGAGGTCCTCCGCAATTCCGGCGCAGAACTGAATGACATCTTCTTTCAGATCGAGACCGATAATCTCTACATTTCGGTGCTGTAAAATCTTTAAGTAGTAATAAAGGGCAAAAGTCAGATAGGCTTTGCCGCAGCCGAAATCGATGATCCGGAGAGGCCGATCCGTTTTCGGGAGATATCCGAGAGTATCGTCAACGATTTCGAGATAGCGATTGATCTGACGGTATTTGGCATAATGCTTGGGAAAGACATTGCCTTTGGCATCCATTACGCCGAGCCGTATCAGGAAATCACACGGCTTCCCGTTTGGAATGATCCGTTTCTTGCTGCGGTCATGGGTCAGGCGATCCTGCGGCAAAGAGGCATCGGATTTTCCGCCGCACCGGCAGGAAGCGTCGACTTCTTTTTCCCGGGCAATGATTTTCGGAAGATCCGGTCTTGCAGCTAAAATCTGCACTTCTCCATGCAGGGTAAAGGCGTTGATCTGCTTAAAATCACGCAGAATAAGATCGCAGGCAAGAGAAAATGCTTCCTCCCGGCTCAAATTGTCATGCAGAACTCTGTCACGGTAAGTATATTCCGCCTGGAACGCGACTTCTCCTTTTACTTTGACCGGGCGGATTGTGACTTTTCTGTAAGGCAGGGATTTTTTTCGGCAATCCCCGAAAACGAGGCGAACCAGGGACGGGAGTCCGTTTTCGTCACACTCGAAAATCAGGGATTTTAGCGTTTCTTTGAGTTTTTCCATGCGTTCAGTATATCACATTCGGTTTGGGTTTACAAAAGGTATTCCGAAATATTCCGTAAGCGATAAAACAAGGTTGGAAGCAATCTCATCGATGTTTTCGGCAATCCAGCTCATGTCGCTTATATTATCGTGATAGGCAATTTCAATTAAGAGGGCGGTCGCGCGCGTGCGGCGGAGCTCCGCAAGCGTTGTGTTCGGGATGACGGCGACGAGTGCGGGATTCGGATAAATGGACCGCAGATTGTCGGCAAAAATACCGGCGGCGCGCTCTCCGTCCGTACTGTAAGCATAGTAATAGACATCCGGGCCCATCAGGACGCCGGCGAGATTTTCCGGCGCGGCGTTGGAATGAAGCGCAAGGTGAAAATCGTAATTTCCGGCGTTGGATTGCGCGATTACCTGTGAAAGAGTATCGTAGGGATTATTGCGGGCAAAGGTGATGCCGCTCGCCCGCAGATACGGCACCATGGCATCTGCGATCAGGTTCATGTAATATTCTTCGCTTTCCCCGAGAATGGTTTCGTTGAAGTCCTGGACGGACGGACTGATGTATACGCTTGGCATCAAAAATTCCTCCTGACAAATCAATAAAAATGAACAGTAACAGTATATGGGTATTTTCCGCCATTCGTGAGGATAATTCTTGCAGGAGACAAAGAATTGTGATAAAATACTTAGGTTATCATGTGACGAGAAAAAGAAGAAAGAACGGAAGAAGAAGTTCCGAAAGAGGCAGAAAAATGGCGGAAAAAGAAAAAATTATCAATATAGCGGTCATTGCCCATGTCGATGCCGGAAAATCCACATTGGTGGATGCGTTTCTGAATCAGAGCGGTGTTTTCCGCGCGAATGAAGAGGTTGTCGACTGTGTGATGGACAGTGATGATATCGAGCGCGAGCGCGGAATCACGATTTATTCCAAGAATTGCTCTGTGATGCACGGAGATGTTAAGATTAATATTGTGGACACACCGGGACACGCGGACTTTTCTTCGGAGGTGGAGCGGATCATGAAGACGGTGGACACGGTCATTCTTCTGGTGGATTCCTCCGAAGGACCGATGCCGCAGACACGCTTCGTTTTGAAGAAGTCGCTGGAGCAGGGCCTGAACCCGATTCTTTTGATCAATAAGATCGACAAAAAAGATGCGAGGATCAAAGAGGTTGTGGACGAGGTTTACGAGCTCTTTATGGATTTGAATGCCAATGACAAACAGCTGGATTTCCCGATTCTGTACGGGGTGGCGCGGCAGGGAATCGTTGTCCGTGACCCGTCGGAGATCGAAGGAATGACCTTTAGTGAAGGCGGCTCCCGCCAGAGAAAGACGCCGAACGGACAGGGTGGCCTAGATATTACACCGCTGTTTGAAACGATTATCAGCCACTGTGACGCGTATCCGGACCGGGACAGCGAACCGCTTCAATTTCAGGTTTCAACTCTCGGATATGACGATTATATCGGAAGACTCGGAATCGGCCGTATTACACGGGGCACGATCCATGAAGCGCAGACGGTGAGTGTATGCCGGGAAGACGGCAGTGTGGTGCAGCGCAAGATCAACCAGGTATTTGTGTACCGCGGTCTGAAGCGGATGGCCGTGCCGGAGGCCGGAAGCGGGGATATCGTTGTTGTATCCGGAATTTCGGATATTTCGATCGGAGAGACGATCTGTGATTCGGCGCATCCGGAGGCAATGGATATGATCCGGATCGAAGAACCGACGCTTTCGATGAATTTTATGGTCAATAAATCGCCGTTCGCGGGGAAATCCGGAAAATATGTAACATCAAGACATATCAAGGAAAGATTGGAAAAGGAGCTGGAGGTCAATGTCGGATTGGTCGTGGAAGAGACGAATTCGACGGATAGTTTTAAGGTTTCCGGAAGAGGGGAACTGCACCTTTCCATTTTGATTGAAAATATGCGGCGCGAGGGTTACGAACTTGCGGTCTCAAAGCCGGAGGTCATCATGCGCCGCGGGGAACACGGCGAAACATTGGAGCCGATTGAAGAGGTAGTCATCAGTGTTCCGGAGGAATATTCCGGTACCGTCATCAGCAAGCTGAATGTTCGAAAGGGCATGATGCGGCAGATGGAAAGTGAGAATGGGTATGTCCGGCTGGAGTATCTCGTTCCGACGCGGGGACTGCTCGGATACCGCTCGGAGTTCATCAACGATACGAGGGGGGAAGGAACCATGGTGCGCCGCTTTGACAGCTTTGACGCTTTCAAGGGGGAGATACCGCAGCGGGTAAACGGTGTGGCGATCGCTCAGGAAGAGGGCGTGTGTACCGGTTACGCCTTATTCAACATTCAGGAAAGAGTTCAGATGTTTGTGGAACCGGGAACGAAAGTTTATGAAGGAATGATCGTGGGTATGAACTCCAGAGGGGAGGATATGGTTGTCAACCCGTGCAAGGCCAAAAAGGTGACCAATATGCGTGCGGCCGGATCGGATGATGCTGTCAAGCTGACGCCGGCGAGGACCTTTACTTTGGAAGAGGCCCTCGAGTTCATCAATGATGATGAATTGGTGGAAATTACACCGGATGATATCCGGCTTCGGAAGAAACTGCTTCACGAATTGGAGCGCCGCAGAAGCGGCAGGGTTTACGAGTAATTCGGAGAAGCGAGAGGATGGAAGAGGATGAAGGAGATGAAACACTTTTTCGCGGGTATTTTGACGGAAACAGTGACAGCGAAGGTACTGCAGATTGTTTGGGCACTGTTGCTGTTTCTGATCGGCTATTTGGTAATCCGCGTGGTCCTCGGAGTGGTCGGGAAGGCCCTCTGCCGCTCCAAACTCGATGAGGCATTTCATACTTTCATTTTGAATACGGTGAAAGTGGTCCTGCTGATTCTGTTGGTGATCACGATCCTCGGGTATCTGAATATCCCGACTTCAACCTTTGTAGCGGTGCTCGGTGCGTGCGGCGCGGCGGTTGCGCTGGCGCTCAAGGACAGTTTGGCCAATATCGCGGGAGGTATTTTGATCTTGGTCAATAAGCCGTTTGAAAAGGGAAATTATGTTTGCGTCAGCGGTACAGAAGGGGTTGTTGAGAGCATTGATCTTCTGGTGACGACATTAAAGACGCTGGACAATAAGGTGGTGTCGGTGCCGAACGGTATGATTACGACCTCCGTTCTGACGAATTATTCAAAGGAAGAGTATCGAAGGGTGGATTGCACCTTCGGAATCGGATACGAATGCAGTATCGGAAAAGCCAAAGATGTGATATATGCGGTGATTGAAACAAATCCCGATATAATAAAGGAGATCGATCCGATTGTGGCGGTTTCCTCCCAGGGCAGCAGCGCGGTCAATATCGACTGCAAGGTCTGGTGCAGGAATGAAAAATACTGGGATGTGAAATACAGTCTGGAGGAGACGGTAAAGATTGCGTTCGATGAATGCGGTATCTCGATCCCGTATCCGCAGGTCGATGTCCATTTGATCAAGTGAATGATTAAAATCAGTTATAGCAAAGAAAAAGAGGTATGAAATGAGCGTAAAGAAAAACGAAATCAAAGCTTTTAAGCGAGTGCTCGTGGCGAACCGAGGTGAGATCGCCATACGAGTATTCAGAGCATGCCGTGAACTCGGCATCAGAACGGTAGCGATCTACTCGGAAGAGGACAGAAATACGCTTTTCAGAGGGAAGGCGGACGAGTCCTATATGGTCGGTAAGGGAAAGACTCCGGTCGATGCGTATCTTGGAATCAGCGAGATCATCGAGCTTGCAAAATCCAAGGGTGTTGACGCAATCCATCCGGGCTACGGGTTCTTGTCAGAGAACAGTGAATTCGCGAAGCTTTGCGAAGAGAGCGGGATTGTGTTTATCGGACCGAATCATGAAATGATGGATCGGC
>CAKQWL010000047.1 GCA_934278965.1 uncultured Clostridia bacterium
CAATCCCCATCGCATCCAGCGCAGTTCGTGCGATTTCTTTTGTAATTCGGCCGTTTCCTTTTACCTGACTGAAATCTCGGACGCGCTTCAGAAGGCGGTTGGCAATTCGCGGGGTGCCGCGCGAGCATTTCGCGAGTTCAGAAAGCGCATCCTCATCGATCGAAACTCCGAGAATCGCCGCGGATCGGCGAATGATCGTTACCAGTTCCTCTTCTGTATAAAGCTCAAACTTCGCGATAACGCCGAATCGATCCCGCAGCGGAGCCGAAAGGCTTCCCGCCCGCGTTGTCGCGCCGATCAGTGTAAATTTCGCCAGATCCAAACGAATGGAACGCGCCGACGGTCCCTTTCCGATGATGATATCCAGCGCATAATCTTCCATCGCCGAGTAAAGAACTTCTTCAACGGAACGATTCAACCGGTGAATCTCGTCAATAAAAAGCACATCGTTATCATTCAGATTGGTCAAAATAGCAGCAAGATCCCCCGCCCGCTCAATCGCGGGCCCCGAAGTAATGCGAATCTCCACACCGAGTTCATTGGCCACGATCCCGGCCAGCGTTGTTTTTCCGAGGCCCGGCGGACCGTAAAAGAGAACATGGTCCAACGCATCCCCCCGCAATTTCGCTGCTTCGATATAGACCTTTAGGTTTTCCGCTGCCGATTTTTGACCGATATACTCCGAAAGCTTGTGCGGACGCAGAGACACCTCTGAAAGTTCTTCTCCTTCACCTGCCCGTGCCTGCGTGATCCGGTCTTCATAATACTCTGTACTGCTGTTTTTCATATTTTCTCTAACCACTCTATTTCTTTACTGCTGCTTTCTTTTCATTTATTCAGTACTCAGCGATTCGTTCCACGGCGCTGCAAGCTGAATTTTCTGCCTGCTTGCACATCTGTCGCTGGTGCCTCGTGAGTTTTGTCCGTTCACTATTTGCTAAATCAGCATCTTCAGCGCACGCTTAATATATTCTTCGCTCGTTAATCCATCATCATGAACGGCTGCAATCGCCGAGGCTGCCTCGTTTCTGCTATAGCCCAAAGCTACCAAAGCCGCAATTGCTTCATTTCGAGCCCCGAGCGCCGTCGGTGCCGCAGAATCCGGAAGTTTCTCCGGAAAATCCGGCGACAAGCTTCCGATCTTATCCCGAAGTTCTAAAACTACACGCTGCGCCGTCTTCTTTCCTACCCCTGACGCGCGTGTCAAAAAATCAGCGTCCTCAAAAAGAATCGCCTGCTTGATTTCCCGCACCGGTGCCACGGATAAAATTGCCATGGCCGCCTTTGCCCCGATTCCGTTCACTGTAACCAGCATTTTGAAAAGAGACAGCCCTTCCCGATCCGAAAAGCCATAGAGACTGACATCATCCTCCCGAACGGTCATCGAAAGGTACAAGGTCACGGGATCTCCTTCATGGAGCAGATACACAGCTGAATTGTCCGGCACATAAATTTCATAACCGATCCCGCCGGTTTCCACCACGACACCGCCTTCTATCCGCATGGCCATGGTTCCTTTGATATAATGAAGCATCCCTTTCCTCCATCTCTGTGTTAAAATTCATACGATTTACCGGGTTTTGACCTCCAAGTCCTCAAAGCGTTTTGTATAATGAACAGAATGGCCGCAGCTGATTGCCGCCGCCAGCGC
>CAKQWL010000048.1 GCA_934278965.1 uncultured Clostridia bacterium
CGCACCTTTTGCCAGCGCACGATTTTTGGAAAGGGCCTCTTTTTGGACGAGGAGCGGATAGTCGAATGCGATCCGGGAAGCCGGGGCAAACGCCCGGGCAATCGTTTGAAGAAGTCTTTCAAACGCCGCCTCCGTCAGATAATGACAAAGCCCGAGAAGACTTCCAAAAGCCGGTTTGTCCGAATGAAAACCCGAATCCGTGAGCGCCCGGATCCAGTCTGTCTGCGTCAGGTCGCACGGCAGAAAGAAGGCAGGACTGTGCTCCGGACCTCTTAGAGGGGAAATCCGCGCAAGCTTGTCCTTGATCCGCTCCGGCAGATCCAATTCGTAAACGGTGAGATTCGGCATTCGGCAGCGAATGGAAAAGCTGTCATATCCGGCGCCAAACAGTACATACTGCGAAAAGCCGTCTTTTTCTGCCGCTTCGGCAAGGGCCTGTTCGCAGAAAGCACTGCGGGCAAGCACCGGCGGCGCGAGGAAGCGGTCGGTGATCAGGCGGAGTGCTTCCTCCGGGCTGCCCTGAAAATCAGGAGCGAAAAAAGCAATGCCGGCTCGCATGTTTTCGGCGATCGCGGAAAATTCCTCCTTCCGCAGCAGCCTTTCCGCGGCTTCGTCCGAAAAAACACGCACATCACTTTCCCGATAGTGATAGGCTCTCGCAAAACAGCTGACAAGAGCTGTTAAATTATTGTCGTTGTTATCGTTACGGTTCATCAAAATGCCTCCTTTATTCTTTCACTTTTTCATTTTTGCTTCGGGGTTCGGCCTTCCCTCTCTATTCTAAATACACGCTTACCGGAAGAAGTACAAGACTTGAAAAAAAGGCAAAAATATGGTAATATAAAGGTGGCCGGAAGGGAAATTTCCGGCCTTTTTTCGTCTTTTTTAACGGAAAGGAACCTGGCGGAATTGTCAGAATTGTGGTACACTTACAGCAAAATCGAAAGGAGAATTGTATGAAGGTCGCTTTGTTATCGTTATCGTTTCGCCGCTATCATCTGGATAAGATTTTTGAAGTGGCGGGGTACTTCGGCTATGACGGAGTAGAAATCTGGGGCGGAAGACCGCAGGCATATCCGTATGACATGGATCAGGCACGCTGCGAACATGTTTTGATGCTCAAGGAGAAATACGGTCTGGAAGTGCCGATGTATACACCGGAGGTTCTCGGATATCCGTACAATATTTCGACGCCGGATCCGAAGGAGCGGGAAGAAACGGTTGCTTATCTGAAGACCGCGATCAATGTGGCCAAGGCAATCGGTGCGCCGAGAGTTCAGCTGGCCTGCGGTCATGCGGGTTATCAGACGAACCGGCAGCAGAATTATAAGAATGTGCTGACCGTGATGGAGCAGCTTGCGGAGCATGCGGAGAAGGTCGGAGTAGACCTCATTATGGAAGCTGTAACGCTGATGGAAAGCAATACGATTATTTTCCTGGATGATCTTGTAGAGCTTCTGGATAAGATAAACAGTCCGCGTGTCAAAACGATGATCGATACGGTAACGCCAATCGTTCATCGGGAGGTGTTCGGCGATTATTTCGAAAAACTCGGAGATCGGATGGATTACATTCACTTTATCGACAGCGACGGGGTAAGCCCGACCCATATGCCGGTCGGCTCCGGCGTCATTCCGATGGAGGCACTGATGGCCGTCCTGAAGAAGTACGGCTACGACGGATGGCTGAGTTCGGAGCTCGTTTCATACGCCAATGAACCGGAACTCTCCGCGGCAAGGGAAATCAAGGCAATTCGTGCTTTGATCGGAGAATAGAAAACTCCGGAGGAACAGGACATAAAAATATCGGCAAAACGGAGGAAAACAATGAAAACAATTAAAGAAGTATTTGGCACGGAAAAACCGATTATCGCACTCCTGCATCTGCGCGCGCTTCCGGGAGATCCGGAGTATCCGCGCGGCGGGAGGATAGAGGATGTCATCGCAGAGGCGTCTAAGGATTTGGAAGCGCTGCAAAGCGGCGGTGTGGACGGCGTCTTGATTTCCAATGAGTTCAGCCTTCCTTATCTGGATCATGTGGAGATGGTAACGCCGAGCGCGATGGCTTATGTGATCGGCCGAATTCGGGAGGAGATCCGCATTCCGTTCGGTGTACATGTAATCAGCGATTCGGACGCGACGATCGAGCTTGCAGCAGCTGTCCAGGCGGACTTTGTACGGAGCGTTTTTTCCGGTGCTTATGTCAGCGAGATCGGTATCCGCAACCGAAATGTTGCGGAACTGATTCGAAGAAAAAAGGCGTTGGAGCTGGATGATCTTCTAATGTTTTATATGATCAATGCAGAGTCGGACGGTGATCTTTCCGGACGGGATATCGGAACGATCGCGAAAGCGGTGCAGTTTAAGTGCCATCCGGACGCAATGTGTGTTTCCGGCATTCAGGCGGGACACGGCGTTGACAGCGCATTGATTGAAACCATTAAAAACGCGGTTCCGACGGTGCCGGTTTACGCGAATACCGGATGCAAGGCAGAGAACATTGCCGAAAAGCTGACCTATTGCGACGGCGCTTTTGTAGGAACAAGCTTTAAGTACGACGGCAAATTTGAGAATGCCGTAGATCCGGCAAGGGTGAAGGCGTTTATGGATGTTGTGCACGGCGTTCGTATTGTGTAACCGTACCAGTGGAGAAAGGAGCTCAAAGAAAAATGGGAAAGAAATATTTTCTCGGTGTAGATATCGGTACCTTTGAGAGCAAAGGCCTCATCATGGA
>CAKQWL010000049.1 GCA_934278965.1 uncultured Clostridia bacterium
GTAGTTCGGTTCAATGTACTGCACTTTGGAATCAGTTCCCCATTTTAGTGACATTTGTTCGGTCTTATTAATAAAATAAACCTCACAGTGGAATGGTGAACGATCCCCTGTCATCCGATTCAGCAACTTGCCGATTTTAGGAATGTTCTCTGTCTCCAGCGTATAGCGCCCAGCCCCGAACATATCCAGCGCTTGTCCGTTCATGAAGAAAATAGCTTCTTGGGACTCATGGACGATAAGCTGAGTCATACTGTTGAAGTCCTCGCAGGGATGCTTCCAAACAAAAGTGCTGTTGTCACCCTCGTATTTAATAATTTCCGCAATTTTTCCCATAAATAAATCACCTCTCATTTTCGATTTCTTAAAATATATCTTTCATTCGCTTTTTTACATGAAGGTGTACTTTTTAGTAAAGCACCGTTATTCTTTATCCGTTATTTTAAATAGGCAAAATTTGCATCTATGGATGGAATTTTATAGTTGAATCTGGTAAAATGAGTTTGTTCCGAGTAGGTGTGTCTATTTACAGAAAAGTACACATTTCTGTAAGAGTAACAAACTTACAATAATTAGGCATCTTCGTAACTTACTGCTCGATAACGAAATGTTGATAAAGGCATTTCACATTCTTTTGCAGCTGCGGTACCGGTAATTTGCCCCTGTTTCCATTTCCGGTAAGCGGAATGAAAATTGGCGGGCAGTGGTCGAGGCGGCCGCCCGAAGCGAACGCCTTTCGCTTTTGCCGCAGCAATGCCCTCTGCTTGGCGCTGGCGGATATTGGTTCGTTCATTCTCTGCCACAAAGGACAGCACTTGCAAAACAATATCGGAAAGGAAGGTCCCCATTAAGTCTCTGCCGCGACGGGTATCCAAAAGCGGCATATCCAGAACTGCGATGTCAATGCCTTTCTCCTTTGTAAGAATCCGCCATTGTTCTAATATTTCTGCGTAATTACGTCCCAGACGATCGATGCTCTTGATGCAGAGCAAATCGTCTTTTTTTATTTTTTTCAGATGTTTTTTGTACTGCGACCTGTTGAAGTCCTTTCCTGACTGCTTATCCACATAGATATTTTTATCTGCAACTCCTGCTTTTTCCAGGGCGATTCGCTGTCTGTCTTCATTTTGATCGCGACTGCTAACGCGGACATATCCGTAAATGTTCAACTAAATTCCTCCTGTTCTGCTAAAAAGTTTCTTTGGTGCATGGTCCCTTTATTCCAGTAGATTTTACAATGTGGCAAGTCTGTTATGTTTGCCAAAATAAAAAACCACTAGTAAAACTAGTGGTTTTCTCAATATCTTTATTTGTCCTTATTTTTTCTCGAGCTGAACAGCTTCGCGCGGTATACCGACCGTATCGATGATCCCGAAAATGGCGAAATCAAAACTTAACCTTAGACTTCTTCAATCAGGTAAATCGACATCGGCAGCGCCATATTCTCAGTAGGTGCACGGCGGCTTCTGCGCAGTTCTTTTTCTACGATTTTCTTTGCAGCCGCGTCTTCTTCCGGGTCATCCACTACGGCGATAAATTTTTTGCCCACGTCCATCAGCCGCGCAATGGTTTCATTCTTAAATCGGGAAATGAAACCGAGCTTGTCCTCCTCCGTCAAATAGACGGCGATGGCCCACTCATCATGTTCATTTTCCGGTTCTCGAAATAATATCAGCTCTGTACCGGGCGTAATGACATTTAACGCCGCCTGCTCGTCCTCATTTTCGATATTAAACTGCAGACCTGCGATACCCGTTTTAAGTACCAAAATTCTTTGTTCCCTCGGATGCGCATTCTTGCTTTGGTACATCCTTCCGCGAAGCGGCTGCGGCGCTTCTTGTGCTAATTTGTTCATAGCCGTTCACATCCTTCCAATACTGTGCGGATTTCCTCTACGCGACGCTCTTTTTCAACCTTCGCAGTATACAAGCGGTGCTCTAATTCTTCTTTATAAGCTTCAATCTTCGCAGGGTCGGATAACATATCGGATGCCGTATAAGGGAACTGATTTCTCATGTCTTCCATTTCTTTCATGACGCTTTCCGTCGTTTGACGATACTTTCCCCATTCTTCCTGAATCGAAGCTTCTTCGGCAGTTGCCTTGAATGCGCCGTATATTTGGGACACAAGAGTGTAATCCGTCCCATATCCTATACCGTCCGGAACCCATTTTCCATCTTCAGCATCCGAGTTCCTTTCTACAATATGCTCAATCATGGCCTCCGGATTCAAATACTCTTCCCGTATACTATAAAGCATTTTTTGAATCAGCTCCAGCGCCGTCAAATCTCTTCGGCGATAAGCTTCCTGAGCCTTTTGGAACAACTGTCTATGTACTTCTGTCAGGTCCGGGTACATCTGCGGGTGAAAATTCTTAACAATAGATCTGTAAACTTCCTGAAGCTTATCACTCTGCTCCAACGTCAGCTCCGCAAACTCCTGCGGTGCGGAAGGACCTGCCGCTTCCTGAAGCTTTTGCTGCCGGATCTTTTCAAGCTCGGCATCGATCGCGGCCTCATCAATCGGCTCCCGCCTATTGAGCATCGTTTGAATCATCTGCTGTTTTTTCTGCAAAATTTCGCACTCGATCTCTTCCCGGATGACGGTTTCCTCATACGGGCCGATTTTGTCCATATATTCTTCTTCCAGACGCGGGCCTTCTATGTACTGCAATCGATCCCGTTGTTCGTACAGCGCAAGCAGTGCGTATCGAGCAGCGATTCTCTCCATATGAAGCCAAAAGGTAAAAGTATGCTTTTCCATCTTACACTGCCTCCATTGCCAGGAGCATGTCATCAAGCGTCAATTCTGTAAGTTCCTGATCTGTAATATTCCCATCCTGGGCCAAACGGTTTGCCTGCTGATTGATCGCATGCTCAAAGATATTTCGTATGGTGCGGGCATTTCCGAAATGCTCTTCTCGGTTCTCATACATTTCGTTCAGCTTTGCCTGCAAACAAGGAATGGCATCTTCTGCAAGAGCATACCCGTTGGTATCGCAGAAACGCTTGAGAATCAAAAACAAGTCCTTCCCGTCGTAATCCGGAAAATGAAAATACTTGCTGAACCGGGAACGCAAGCCCGGGTTGGAATCAATAAACTGATGCATCAGCTCATCATATCCGGCCACGATAATCACCAACTCATCGCGGTGGTCTTCCATCGCTTTTAAGATGGTTTCAATGGCTTCCTTGCCATAACTGTCTTCCTTGTCGTTCGCAAGGGTGTATGCCTCATCGATGAAGAGAACTCCGCCCAAAGCCGTCTGAATCACTTTCTGCGTCTTGATGGCGGTCTGTCCCAGATAACCAGCGACCAGTCCGCTTCGATCCGTCTCGACCAGCTGCCCTTGCGGAAGGATCCCCATAAGATAATACAGTTTTGCGACCATTCGGGCCACGGTAGTCTTTCCGGTTCCGGGATTTCCGGTAAACACCAAATGGTACGAAATGGTAGGCACTTTCATTCCCCGCTCGGTCCGCATTTGACAGATCTTTATGAAGTTCAGCAGGCTTTGAACATCATTTTTTACTTGATCCATTCCCACCAATCCATTGAGTTCTGCCAGAACATCTTCCAGGGTTTCTTCTGAAGGATTGCTGTCATCTGTCATTTTTTGTACTGTGACTTCGCCCGATTCGGTCGGACCGCCCATATCCTCCATCATTCCCGGCACAAGATTCAAATTCAGCGTAATGGTTGTTGGCGCCGCTTCCTCTTCCTTTTTTACGGAAACCCCATCACCGCTTTCCTTGGGTTCTGCCGATGGCTGATAATAGCCCATCTCGTTGAGCGGCGTAATCATTTCGGGGTGATGTTCCCTGTTTTTTCCCGCCGTCACATGATGATGGTCGCAGTAACTAATCAGCAAATCACTGATATCACGCAATGCCCTCGCTTCTTCTATCGTAAAATCGCCATTAAACAGCGCCATCCGGCTCAAGAAACGCCCTATGGAGTCCGCAATCGTACGGCTCCTGCTGGTACGGCTCTTCTCATCCTCACTGACAATTTTTCGAAAAAACATCGGGACATCCATCTCTCTTGTATCATCTCCCGCACACTCCAGCGCCGTAATGACCTGCGCGGAAGTATACTGCTGCTCTCGAAATACGGAAAGGATTTCGACGTAATCTTCCGCAAATAGCTTGTTGCCGGCCCATATACGCAGCGTCGCCGCCATCAGCCATGAACGAATTTCATCATCACAGCGTTCTTCCGTAATAAGTGCGATATCTTCCAGCAGAGCATTAAGCGCATCTATGATTTCTTGTTTTTTCACGGAAAACCACCTCTTTCATTTACTTCATCCTACCGTTCAAAGGAAACCTTATAGGAGCCGAGTACCTTCCTGCATGGGATGGCGGCTGCGTTCTGCGCGGTCAGGGCTTCTTTCGGATAAACCGTTTCGATGCTTTCCGGATATGCAGGGAAGGTGTCGCCGACGCTTTCACCGTGCGCGTCCGAATCAGTGAACTTCCACCGGAAGCTGCAGTCGCAGAACTCCTTTCTTGCCGTAATGACCTCCGGCGGCTGAAGCTCCGGTGTTTCTTTGATGAAATAGCATCCGGCGCAGTCCTTCTCCGCCGGGCAGGAGCCTTCGATCCCTACGCCGGTGAAGGAAATTTCAAGAAAATCACTTGAAAAAGTTGTCTTGCTTCCTTCTTTCGTAAAGTTGATGCCGTCCCAATAAGCGATATTCAGCCAGCCTTTATTGCCGTCTTTTTCCGCGGCGGTGTTGAATTCAACATATCCGTCCTCCTGCCCGTCCTCATACTGCCGAATCTCCGCGTTGATCCGCAGCACCGGCCGCAAAGAGGAAAATCCCTCCGGGAGCATTGCCCGCAGCCGGTCCTGTTCCGCACCGTACGCCATTACATATTGTTCTACCTTCATCTTCTTACCGCCTTTCCGATTCTGTTTGAAATAAGATATGTTTAGATATATTGAAGAGGCTGCTTGCCGCCATATCCTTAACTACTTTTTCAAGGTCACGACGGTAACGCCGTCGCCGCCCTCACTGTAAGCACCTTTTCGAAACGATTCGACATGTTTATGTCTTTTCAGGAGAGAGGCGATTCCGTTTTTCAGGATGCCTTCTCCCCGTCCGTGAATGATCGTCACTTCCGAGAGCCCTGCCATAAAGGCATCATCCAAATACTTATCGACATCCGCCGACGCGCTGTCCAGGTTTTCTCCCTGTACATTGATCGTAATCGGCACGGACATGGTCTTTGCGCGGTATAGCGCGCCGTATCCCCCTTTGGTACCGCTGCGGGAAGAGGCGGTATTCCGCTTCTTGCTGCGGCCGTTTCCCTGTTCGATCAGCATCAGATCTTTCAGATTGACATTCATTTTGAGGATTCCTGCCTGTACCTGCAGGTCGCCTTTGGCATCCGGAAGGGAGCGTATCTCGCCGTTCTGTCCGATGCTCATCACCTTGACCCGCATCCCGATGCGGAGCTTCGATGCGTCTGCCGGCTCAAAATTGGTGTCGACCGCAATCTGTTCACGATACTTTCCTTCTGCTTTCCGAAGCTTTGCCCGGCTTTCCTCGAAGCGCTGCGTCCGCTCACCGAGGGATTCTACATGGGAGAGTGCTTTCAACTCTCCGGCGACCTCTCGCGAAAGCGTCTTTGTCTCGCGAAGCACCTGGCGTGCTTCCTCCCGCGCTTCTGCGAGGATTTTCTCTTTCTGCGCCTGCAATTTTTCTGCTTCGCGCTGCATTGCCTCTTTTTGCTTCTGCATCTCGATTTTCAGTGCAAGCGCTTCCTCGCGGGCTTCGGCCGCGGATTTTCGATCCTGCTCAATCGCCGAGATGACTTCTTCAAACTCGATATCCCCGGACTCCAGCAAGCGGCGTGCTTTTTCGATGATCGCACGCGGCAGTCCGAGTTTTTCGGAAATTTCAAAGGCGTTGGAGCGCCCCGGCGTTCCTACTAAAAGCCGATAGGTCGGCGACAAGGTCTCTACATCGAACTGCATGGAAGCGTTCATGACACCGGGCGTCTGGATGGCGTACTTTTTCAGCTCATTATAATGGGTCGTCGCCATGGTCATGGCACCGGCTTCCTTCAGCGAGTCCAAAATGGAAATTGCGAGCGCCGCACCCTCTGTCGGATCGGTCCCGCTTCCCAATTCGTCCACCAGTACGAGCGTTCCTTTTCCTGCTTTTTTGATAATCTCCACAATATGCGTCATGTGTGAGGAAAAGGTGGAGAGGCTTTGCTCAATGCTCTGTTCATCCCCGATATCGGCAAAGACATTTCGAAATACCGGCAGTTCCGACCCGCTGTTCGCAGGGATGTGGAGGCCAGTCTGCGCCATCAAGGCCAAAAGACCGACGGTTTTCAGTGTTACAGTCTTTCCTCCGGTGTTCGGTCCTGTAATGACAAGTGTATCATAGGTTTTCCCCAGTGAAAGGCTGACCGGCACGACCTTTTTCGGATCGATCAGCGGATGGCGTGCCTCTCGGAGTAGAAGCTCTCCGTTTTCGCTGATCTGCGGTTCTTCTCCATTCATCAGGCGAGACAGCTTGCCCTTGGCAAAGATGAAATCCAGCCGCACCAGAAGTTTCTGGTTGTTCCGAAGCGCGTGGAAATGTTCTCCGACTCGTCCGGACAGCTCTGCCAGAATTCGTTCCACTTCTGCCTTTTCGGCAAGCTCCAGCTCCCGCAGTTCATTATTCAGATTGACAACCGCCTGCGGCTCAATAAAAAGCGTTGCGCCGGACTGCGACTGATCATGCACAATTCCCGGAAATTTGGAACGGTGCTCCAGCTTTACCGGGATCACATACCGTCCGTCGCGCAGGGTAACGACTTGATCCTGAAGAAGTGTCTTATTCTCCGAAGAAGACAGAATTTGATTGATTTTGATCCGGATAGCCTCGTTCTGCCGCACGATACTGCGGCGGATATTCCGAAGCTCCGGACTTGCATTATCGCTCATCTCTTCCTCGGTGAGAATGCAGCGGCTGATTGCTTCCTCCCCTCCCTTGTCGACCGCAAGGACCTCCGCAATGCCGTGCACAGCAGGATAATGCGGAAGATCACTCTTCAAAAATGTGACGGCGCTTCGCGCGGACTGCAAGTTATAAAGCACTTCCAGAAGCTGCCGCATGGACAGCGTGCCACCCTTCCGCGCGAGCTGCAAATGATTTTCAATATCATAAAAAGCACCCAGCGGAACCGGCCCTTTACGGACGATAATCTGGGATGCTTCTGTTGTTTCCGCGAGATATTCGCGGACTTCTGCTGCCGAAGACAGCGGCTTCACCTTTGAAATGAACTTTCCCGTCATTTCGGAAGCCGCCTGACTTCTCAGCATTTCTATAATTCGATCGTACTCCAGTACTTTGTATACTTTTTGGTTCATATTTTTCTCAGAAACTGTCCTGCGTTCGTCTCAAACGCTCAATCTCACTCTTCAAGCGGATATTCTCCATCTGCAGATCAAAAAAGTTGCTTTCGGCTTCCTTGACTTTCTTTTCTGCCTCCGCCAGCTGCTTTTCCTCGCCGGAAGCCGCCTCGCGCAGTTCCTCGGTCTTCGCCGTCAGTTTTTCGTTTTCCTCTTTCAGCAGGAGAAAATTCCGCTTCGCTTCTTCCCACAGGGTGATGTACCGCGCAAGTTCCTCTTCCTTTCGGCCGCACATTTCCTCCTGTGCGGCAAGACGCGCGGCGGTCTCAAAATAGGCGTCCGCGATATTCACGGAAGCGAGCACGGCAAGGGAGGAAACCGGCGTGCCGGGAAACACCTGTCCCAGCTCATGCATATTCTGATCGACATGATCCGCTACTTTCATGATATACTCCCTGGATTTATCCCCCGATATCGTATACTCCTGTCCGTAGATTCTCACCTTTACCGTACTCATTTCCGCTTCTCCTTTATTTACATATCCCGCAGTACCGCGCTCGCCTTTTCTTTCAGTTCCGCAAGAATCCGTTCATGCACCTTCCGGACATCCTCGTCGGTCAGGGTCTTGTTTCTGTCTCTGTACAAAATATTGAACGCGAGAGACTTTCTGCCCTCTCCGACCTGCTTTCCGCGGTAAACATCAAACAGCTCTGCTTTCTCTACCAGCGCGCCGCCTGCGTTTTGAATGATTTCCTCCAGCTTTCCGACCGTCGTATCCTCATCAACGATCAAAGCAATATCTCTGGCCATTGCCGGGAACTTCGGCAGCGGCTTATATACTTTCTCAATATTCGCCCGCGCGATGAGATATTCGAAATTCAGCTCACAAAGATACGCTTTCGTATCAATTCCGAATTTCTCCGCAACTTCCGGATGGACCTCACCCATAATACCAAGCTCCATCATGCCGCCGTGATCTTCGATGGCGATCCGTGCGCAGCGTCCCGGATGGAATGCTCCGTATTCAGACTCTGCCGTAAAGATCGGAGCCTCGATTCCGAGCATGGAAAGCAGTGCAGTCACTCTTCCTTTCAGGGAGAAGAAATCCTCTTCCGGACCGTATGCACCGATGCTCATCGCAAGCTCCTCCGACGGAAGGCCGTCTTCATCCGCCAAATTCGGCAGGAAGGTGTTTCCGATTTCGAAGGCGCACACTCTTTCCACATTTCTGGAGTAATTGCGTCCCATTGTTTCCAGCATTTCCGGCATCAGGATCGTCCGCATAACCGAAGTGTCCACACCGAGCGGATTGAGAAGTGTCAGGAAATTCTTTTCCCAGGTATCTTCCGGCAGGCGCAGCATATCTACGCTCTTCGGGCTGACGAACGAATAGGTCTGGATTTCATTCGCACCGAGCGATGTCATCACGCTCCGGGCAATATCCCGAATCTGCCAGCTTCTCGTCACAGTGGACTGTGTATTCATCTTCGGAAGGGTCAGCGGAATGTTATCATATCCGTACATCCGCGCGATTTCCTCCGCGTAATCGATTTCTTCTTTCATATCCAGACGAACGGTCGGCGGAGTCACCCGCATCACATCGTCGTCCTCGGTATCCTCGACCTGCATATCCAGCGCCGTCAGATACTTCTTCATTTCATCCTTGGAAATCTCAATTCCGTTCAGGCGGTTCATGCGTGATACACGAACAAGGCACGGAATCGGAAGGCTCTTCTCCGGATAAATATCCACGGCGCCCGGTACGACCTTGCCGGCACCCAGATACTCGACCAGATGACAGAAACGATCTGCCGCCTCACGGCAGATATTCGGGTCGATGCCTCTCGCGAAGCGGTTGGACGCTTCCGTTCGAAGAGTCATTTCTTTGGAAGAAAGTCGGATGGTATCCGCGTCAAAATTCGCCGATTCCAGAATAATCGTCCGCGTCGCATCCGAGATCTCGGAATTCATCCCGCCCATAATTCCGGCAATTCCGATTGCTCTCTCGGCGTCGCAAATCATCAAGGTTCCTTCCGGAAGCTTGCGTTCTTTTCCATCCAGCGTTGTGATGGTATCCCCGACCTTGCTTGCATTCACAATAATTTTTTTACCGGCAATATCCTCCGCGTCAAAGGTATGGAGCGGCTGACCGTATTCCAGCATGACGAAATTCGCGATATCAACGATGTTATTGATCGGGCGCATGCCGGCCAGCATCAGCCTCTGCTGCATCCACCACGGGGACTGCATAATCCGGACTTCCGTGATTGCCCGCGCAACATAGCGTCTGCACTTCGGATCGTCTACTTCAACCTCGATAAAATCCTTGATGCTGATCGGTTTTTTCTGCGCAAAGCGGATGGAATTCGCTGTCATCGCGCCGCCGCCGGCTTTTTCCGCCACGCGGGTATCCGGAAGATGAATCTCTTTTCCGTATGCGGCCTTTGTTTCTTTTGCGATAGCCAGCATGGACAGCCAGTCCGGACGGTTCGGCGTCACATCCAGATCCACCACATCCGTCACGAGCTCGAGCGCTTCCGCAAGATCCGTTCCCGGCGTATAGGTCCCCGAAAGAATCCAAATACCGTCTTTTGAAATATAAGGCGCCACCTTATCATCCCAGCCGAGCTCCTGCGGACCGCAAAGCATGCCGAAGGACTCTACGCCTCTCAGCTTTCCGGCCTTGATACGGCTTCCGCCCTCTTCTTTTTCATGTCCGTGAAGCGGGCCCGGTACTTTTCCGCCGTCCAGCACAACCGGAACATATGCGCCCTCAAAGATATTATCGGCACCGGTTACAATCTGAATCAGCTCTTCTTCTCCGACCGCTACCCGGCAGACAACGAGCTTGTCGGCGTCCGGATGCGGCTCGATCTTTTCGATCCGGCCGACAACGACCTTCTCCATCTCATCGCCGAAATGACGAACTGTTTCCAGCGTAATTCCCGCCATTGTCATCACATCGCCGTATTCCTCGGCAGATGCGTCTATTTCCACATAATCATTGATCCATTTAATTGGTACTAACATTTTATCCTATCCTCCTGCGCCGTAAGCCTTCTACTTGAATTCCTCAATGAAACGCATATCGTTCTCATAGAAAAGACGAATGTCCTCTACGCCGTACTTCAGCATCGCAACACGCTCTACGCCCATACCGAATGCAAATCCCGAATATTTTTCGCTGTCGATGCCGCCTGCCGCAAGTACATGCGGATGCGTCAGTCCGCAGCCGAGAATTTCAATCCAGCCGCTGCCCTTGCAGACATTGCATCCCTTGCCGCCGCATTTGAAGCAGGAGACATCCAGCTCTGCCGAAGGCTCCGTAAACGGGAAATGGCTCGGGCGCAGCTTGGTCTTGACATCGCTTCCGAACATCAGCTTTGCAAAAGTATCCAGTGTGCCCTTCAGATCTGCCATCGTAATGCCCTCATCGACAACAAGCCCCTCCACCTGATGGAACATCGGGGAATGCGTCGCGTCCGGGGTATCCGAACGGAAGCAGCGTCCCGGTACAACCACCTTGATCGGGAGATCCTGTCCGAGCATTGTCCGAACCTCTACCGGCGAGGTATGCGTCCGAAGCAGACGGTCCGGTGAAAAGTAAAAAGTATCAGTCATATCTCTGGACGGATGACTCTTCGGTGCGTTCAGGGCATCAAAGTTAAACCATACGGTCTCGACCTCCGGTCCTTCTACAATGCTGTATCCCATGGCACGGAACACATTTGTGATTTCCTGGATCGTCAGGGTGATCGGATGCTTGGCTCCGAGCTCAAACTTTCTGCCCGGCTCTGTTACATCGATTTTTTCTGCCGCGAAGCGCAGATTCTGGGCTGCCTTTCTCGCCGCCGCGAGTTTCTCGTCCAGAAGTGCTTCGATTTCCGCTCTTACGCTGTTGGCCGCCTGACCGAAGGTCTTTCGCTCATCCGGAGAGAGCTTCCCCATTCCGCGCAGGATCGCGGTCAGCGCACCCTTCTTCCCGAGCAGACGAACCCGGATTTCCTCACAGGCTTCCACTGTATCCGCATTCAAAAGCTGCTCTTTTGCTTCTGCCAAAATTTTTTGTAATTCTGTCTGCATATCTTTTACCTACCTCTTTTATTTTATGCTCTTTCGATTTATGATCCGCTTGTTATCCGCTGCTGCCCGCTAAGATTGTCCGCGCACAGTTTCATACATCAGGATGGCCGCTGCCACTGCCGCGTTCAGCGATTCAACCGCTCCCCGCATCGGAAGCCGAACCTTCAGATCCGCAAGGGCGAACATTTCCTCGCTGATGCCGTTTCCTTCATTTCCGATCACCAGTGCCGCATTCCCGCGAAGGTCTGTTTCGGAGTAAAGCACCGCGCCGTCCATCGCTGTCGCGACAAGACGCCGTCCGGACCGTTTGATACGCCTGGCCGCATCCTCGGCTTCCGCCGCCTGCAGCACAGGCATCCTAAAGACGGAGCCGGCCGCTGCCCGGACCGTCTTGGGGCTGTATACATCTCCGGTGCCCTTGATCGCCACGATGCCGCCGTATCCCGCGGCTTCCGCTGTTCGAATGATCGTTCCGATATTTCCGGGGTCCTGCAGCCGATCCAGCACCACGATATTTTTCTCTCCGCACGCCTCATAAAAAGCCTCCGGCGACAATGCCGGGGCGGCAGCAACAGCGAGAACGCCCTGGCTGGTCTCCGTCTGCGCGATCTCCGTAAAAAGCGCTCGGCTCATCTGCACCGCTTCCATCGCCGAAGAAGCCTGCCGGAGCGCTGGACCCTCGTAATCCTCCCGAAAGATCAGATACTCTGGTGAAATGCCGGATGTCCGCGCCTCTTCGATCAGATTTTCGCCTTCGATCAGGTATTTTCCCAGCCGGTCGCGATACTTTTTAGTTGTTAATTCTTTACACAGTTTGTAAATCCTGTTATCTGTTGAATAAATTGTCTTCATTCCCATATATGCAGAAAAGCCGGTCTGTCCGGCCGGCTCCTTTTCCTGTCTTCAAGCTTATCTTTTTCCCTTGAGGAATGACGGGATCTCAAAATCTGTCAGCGGGTTTCCGCTCTGCGCCGTCGTGTGCTCCTCCTCCGAAGGCTCCCCGGCAGCTTCCGCTGTCTCTGCTTCCCCGTCTTCCGGCAGGGCGGTCTCTTCCGAACGGCTCATCGGTACAAAGGAATCCGTCCGCGGCCTGTCTTCAAAACCGGTTGCGATAACGGTCACGACAATCTCATCCTTCATATCCTCCTCAACGGCCGTACCGAAGATGATCATCGCATCCTTATTCACTGCCTTCGCAATCTGATCGGACGCCTCATTGACCTCGAGCATTCCGAGATCGTATCCGCCCGTTACATTGAGAAGAACCGCCTTCGCTCCAGCAATGGAGGTCTCAAGAAGCGGACTCTCAATGGCTGCCTTGACAGCCTGCGCCACACGGTCTTCTCCCTTTCCGTGGCCGACGCCCATGTGCGCGATCCCGCGATCGCTCATAACCGTCTTGACATCTGCAAAGTCGAGGTTGATCATGCCGGCCTTCGCGATCAGATCGGAAATTCCCTGTACGCCCTGCCGCAGGACTTCATCCGCCATACTGAACGCTTCCAGCATCGTAGTATTCTTCTCCGCCACCGAGAGGAGCTTATCGTTCGGAACTACGACAAGAGAATCTACATATTTTTTCAGGAACTCAATCCCGAGGTCCGCATGTTTCTTTCTTTTCGGTCCTTCAAAGCTGAACGGCTTCGTCACAACGCCGACCGTCAGAATGCCCTGATCCTTCGCTGCTTTCGCGATGATCGGTGCAGCTCCCGTACCGGTGCCGCCGCCCATTCCGGCCGTAATGAACACCATATCGGATCCGCTGATGAATTTCGCAAGATCATCCAGGTTTTCTTCTGCCGCCTTTTGGCCGACCTCCGGATTCGCACCCGCGCCGAGTCCCTTTGTCAGCTTTTCTCCAATCTGCAGTTTGGTCTCGGCCTTTGAGCTTGCCAATGCCTGCTTGTCCGTATTTATCGCCATAAAGGTCACGCCCTTCAGATCGGCTTCAATCATGCGGTTGACAGCGTTACAGCCGCCGCCGCCCACGCCGATTACCTTAATCTGGGCAGAACCGGTATCGTTCATTTCAAATTGCAACATACAACCTCTTCCTCCTGTCAATAATTAGGATCATTATATCATATCCATAGTGGTATTTCTATACGATTTCGCACAAAAAAATACTATATTTTGTCCTTTTTCGATAAAAACCGTTCCAGCAGCAAACGCCGGATCACCGCAAGATTATTGAAGAGCCGCCCGCCGAATACGAAAATCGCGGCATAGTAAAGCGGAATCCCCAGCTTGTCCCCGACAAAGGTCAAAATACCGGCGAGCGCCGCGTTGCACGCGAACCCGGTAATGAAAATCAGTCCGTTGTACTTGTCCTCCATGTGCGACCTCGCCGCGCCGATCAGCGAATCCATCGCCGCCAGCAGTGCCATCGTAACATAAAAAGAGTACTCCGTCGGATATGTAATATTAAAAGCGAACCCAATCGCGAGTCCCGCCGCGAGTCCGATAAAAATCACAATGATCATTCTTTTTCCTTTCCTCCTGCTTCCGCCGCGTAGACAAGCCGTCTCGCGGTGCCGTATGCCTCGACTTCCACCTCGTCAAAGGTCTCTACCGTAAAAATCACGCCCCATTCCCGAAGAGAGGTCCCGTAGCCATTCTCCGAAAGAAGTGTATTGACCATTCGTCTTCGATTTCCAATCGCCTTGATCGTAAAAGGTCTCGCGTAAGTCACACCGTTAATCCGGATGGTCCACCCGGAACAGTTCACGGAGGTACTGTCTACGATCCTCTGACCGTTGACCGAAATCGCTTCCGCCCCGGAGCGTTTCAATTCGTTGATAATCATCAGAATATCAATATCATGGACGATCAGGTTATTGATATCCTCTCCCTCGTAAAGCGCCCGCTTCCCGTCGTCGACCGTGATTTCAATCCCGGGACCGTATACCGCGCAGGTTCCGGCAAGGATCTCGTACTTCTCATGCTCAGACAGGATATTGTCCCGGACAATCTGCTGTTCCTCGCTTCCGTCATCGCTTTCATACTGCAGAAGGAGCATCTTCGTTTCGATAATCTGCCGGTCGATATCACGCACCGTTTCTTCTTCGCTCCTTGTCATCGTTTTGTAATCCTCGATGGCCTTCCGCGAAGTATAGATCCGTTCCCCTGCACTGGCACGCGCCTGAATGACCAGCATCGCACCAACGATGAAACTGATCAGAAAAGCCGATACGAATCTTTTTTTCATCTCAGCTTACTCCTCTTCTTTGACCGGTTTGGCGTAACGGAATGTGATGACCCCGTTATAGCGCGGTACGATCAAATCTTCCTTCTTTGAAAGCTCCACGGTCAGATTGTAATTCTTTTTCAGGGTCTCCACAATGCCGCCGCGGATCGACAGCGCGTTTTCCATTGTTGTCGGATTTCCGATTGCTTTCACATGATACGGCGGCGCTGTTGCGCTTCCGTTGATATTGATATTCTTTCCGGCCAGTGAAATCTCGCTTGTCTGAACCAGTCGGTGTTCGTTGATCGAAATGGCCTCCGCACCGGCTTCCTTCAGCTTGTTGACAAGATTCAGAAGCTCCTCATAGTGGTATGTAATGACGCTGAAGTCATCCTGGTATTCGTCGGTGATGACCGGATCCTTGATCGTAATCTCAATGCCCGGCCCGTGTACATCCATCGCGCCGGTCAGGAGCTTGTATTTTTCCGTATCCGAAAGAAGGCCCTCGATCACGGCATCCTCCGCGGCGGCCTCCCGCTCGATCGTCGTCAGCCGTTCCTGCAGGGAAGCCAATTCCTCCAGCGCGTCTTCCTTTTCCGCCCGCACACTGTTCAGTGCCACCTCATAATCCTTTAATTTACTGTAAGGCACAAGCCCTCCCTGGTCCGATCCCGCTGTACTGCTGATCTGGACCGCAAGTACGATACCGACCGCAAGAGCAAGCACTCCCGCGCCGATGGTCCCTACGCACTTCTTCATCTTTTCTTCCGTTTCCGCCTTTCTTTATTCTATCGCCGCATGGAACGCACAGGAACCGTCGGAATTTACTGTAATGGTCCCCCGTTCAATCCCCTGGCTGTAAAGCTCGTAAAGCACTTTCTGCAGTCCGCCGTTTTCCAGATTTTCCGAAACCGCCTCCGGCGTTCCGCTGCAAATCAAATTATCGTAGATATACGCTTTTATCATCACGCCGGAAAGATCAATCTTTTTAAAGTATAAATCATTTTCCTCCATCCCCTCAAGGATTTTCAGCGTATCGGAAAGCACATAATTTTCTTCGACTGCAAGGGCCTTCCCCTCCTCGATGCTTTGAAGCGTCAATCCTACAAGAAGAGTCAGCTTTGGCTCTGTATCGGTCTGGCGCAGCACCAGTCCGGAAGAATCCACGATAATGTACGTATCGCCGTACTGGACCGCCGCCGCTTCTTTTCTTTCCTCCACCTCGATCCGGATCGTGGACGGCAATTTTCTGGAAATCTTCGCGTTCCGGATATACGTATCCTTCAAAAGCCGCTGCTTGATTTTCTGCGTCCTGCACTCAAAGAAAATATTCTTTCCTGTCTGTACACCGGCCTTCTCCGAAATCTGCTCCGCTGTATAATAACTGTTGCCCGAAACCTCCGTTCCGGTCACATCAAAAAAGCTCAAATTCAGAAAAAACCACAGCCCCGTGCACAGAACAAGGAAGACAAAAAAACGAAGAAGGTAATTTTTCTTTTTTCTCTTCTTTTTCTTCTTCTTTTTCACCGTCTTTTCCGAAGCCTCCGGTGCCTTCTGCTCCGTTTCCGGATACAGATCGGAGCCTTCCTGTTCATAAAATCCGTACTGATTTTCTTTTTCGTATCTTTCTCCGTATCTCTCGTCCGACATCTCTTTTTTCCTTTATCTATCGTTTATAGAATCCGTTCGATCTCCGCGCCCAGTGCTGCCAGACGCTCAGAGAAACGGCAATACCCTCTGTTGATATGCTCAATCCCGGAGATCAGGCTCTGCCCCTCTGCAGCAAGCGCCGCAATAACAAGACCCGCGCCTCCTCTGAGATCCTGCGCTCGAATCTCCGCTCCGTGCAGAGATTCCGTTCCGTCTATTATAGCATGTTTCCCGCATATTTCAATGACTGCTCCCATTTTTCGGAGCTCTCCTGCGATACCGAACCGGTTTTCAAAAACAGTCTCTTCAATGTCCGAAATGCCCTGCGCTGCGCACAGCGCCGCAAGCAGCTGCGGCTGAAGATCTGTGGGAAACGCCGGGTACGGAGCCGTCTGTACGCGGTGCGCCGCCAAAAGACGCTCGGGTGCCCGCAGCGCGATCCCGATTCGATCCTGTTCAATGCGGCAGCCGCAGCCGGACAGGATCTCCAGCAGTTGTTCCAGATGCCGTCCGGACCCGCGCTCCAAAAAGACCTCGCCTCCCGCGGCAGCCGCCGCAAGGAGGAATGTCCCGCACTCGATCCGATCCGGAATGATTCGATGACGGGCGCCATGAAGGGTCCGAACACCTCGGATTCGAATCATCGGGCTTCCCGCGCCCTCGATCTGAGCACCGCAATCCTGAAGGAAGTGTGCCAGATCCTCGATCTCCGGTTCCTGTGCCGCTCCGGAAAGAACGGTCGTGCCTTGCGCCAGGACAGCCGCGCACATCGCGTTTTCCGTCGCGCCGACACGCGGACACGGAAGCCGGATTTTGGCTCCGGAGAGTCCGTTTTTTCCCGCTCGGCACAAAATTTTTCGGCCGTCCCTCGTGATTTCCGCTCCCAATGCCGAAAACACGGAGAGATGCAGGTCGATCGGGCGGGCGCCGATTCGGCACCCGCCCGGCTCATAAAATTCCGCCTGCCCCAGACGCGCAAGAAGCGGTCCTGCCGTAAAAAGGGAGGATCGCATACTTTCCGAAAGCTCCTGTGAAACAGAAGAAGCCGACAGGGCCTCTGTCTGCACAGCAAGTCCGCCGCCCTCTTCTCCGATTCGGCCTCCGAGGCTCGAAATTATGTATTTCATCTGATCGACATCCGCAATATCCGGACAATTTTCAATCAGACAGCTTTCTCCTGTCAAAAGTGACGCTGCGAGAATCGGCAGCGCCGCGTTTTTCGCTCCGCTCACTCGGAGCGTGCCCTTGAGCTGTTTTGCACCTCTGATCCGGTATCGTTCCAAGTCTGTGCTCAAATCTGTACCTCCGCAAACATATTCTGTCTTTCCATCATATGTGCAAAGGCGCGTCCTTGCTACTTACCGCCGGATTCTCCGTGCGCTGCCGATTTCTTTCCAAGATCCGCACCGAGATCCGCAAAAATTTCTCCCGCAATTTTTCCGGCAGCATCCTCCGCCGCCATGCGCCGGCTGGCACTCTCCATTTCCGAAAGACGGTCCCGATCGTTTTTCAGATTTTCTGCCGCCTGCAGCAACCTTTCCGCGGTAAAATCCTTATCTTCAATCAAAATTGCGCCGCCGGTGTCCGCGATCGCTTTCGCGTTGTAATACTGATGATTTCCCGTTACGTTCGGTGACGGCACCAGCACCGCCGCTCTTCCGCAGGTCGTAATCTCCGCCACCGTCAATGCGCCGGACCGGCTTACGACGAGATCCGACGCCATCAGATGATCCGCCATGTCGTTGATATATTCAAGGACGCGCAGATTTCCTCCCGGCCGGATGCCGGCTTTTTCCAATTTCTCCAGCACCGAATGATAATAATATCTGCCGGTCGCAAAAAGAACCATCACCTCTTTTTCCCGAAGAAGCCGCGGCAGAGCTTCCAGCAGGACATCGTTGATCCGTCCTGCGCCCTGGCTTCCGCCGAATGAAAGGAGTACAAACCGATTTTCCGGGATTCCGAGCCGTTTCCTCGCGCCGCTTCGGTCTTCCTCAAAAAACTCCCGCCGTACAGGATTGCCCGTAACTGTCAGCTTGTCCGAATACCGGCGGAAATACTCCTCCGCCGCCGGAAAAGCCAGAAAAACTCTTCGCACATGCCGCGCAAGCAGTTTATTGGTCACTCCCGGGAAGGCATTTTGCTCGTGGATATACGATGGGATCCCCATCTTCGCCGCTTCCCGCACCACCGGTCCGCAAACATACCCGCCCGTCCCGATAACGACATCCGGCTGAAAGCGCCGCAGAATTTCCTTCGCTTCGTGAATTCCTTTTGCTAAATCCCGAAAGGTTTTTACATTTTTCAGGAGGTTCTTTCGATAAAACCCACTGACCGTAATAAACTCGATCGGATATCCGTTTTTCGGCACCAGATCCTTTTCCAATCCCCTCCGTGTCCCGACGAAGAGAATCTCCGCGTTCGGATCCAGTTCCTGAATTTTACGGGCAATGGCGATGGCCGGATAAATATGTCCGCCAGTGCCTCCGCCGGTCATGATCACTTTCATAAAAACCTCCTACCGCGCTGAATGGCGCGAAATATTGAGAAGTATCCCCACTGACCCCAAAAACAGAAGCGTTGCGTTGCCCCCGTAAGATACGAACGGAAGTGTCACGCCGGTCGGCGGCATACTGGATGTCACAACTGCGATATTCATAATCACCTGGAGCGCGATCATAATCGTAATCCCTGCCGCCAGCATGCTGCCGAAGGTATCGTTTGCATTGACAGAAATATGGATTCCCCGCCAAATCAGAAGCAGATAGCAGATCATCAGGAAAATCACGCCGATATATCCCAGTTCCTCTCCGATGATCGCCAGGATAAAGTCATTCTGCGGTTCCGGGAGATATAAATTTTTCTGTACGCTTTTTCCAAGCCCCGTTCCGAACAGTCCTCCTGTTCCAAGTGCCAACAGGCTCTGGACAACCTGATATCCGTCTCCGAGCGGATCGGCGAACGGATCCAGAAAGCTTGTAATACGCTTTGCCCATTCGCTGTCCGGCAGGAACACCGTCAGCGAAAAAATGCCGAGGCCCGCCGCACCAACCATCGCGCCGATATATCCCCAGGACAATCCGGCAACAAACATCATTCCGACGATAATTCCGCACACTGTGATCGCGGTCGACAGGTTCGGCTGCTTCACGATCAGCCCCATGTAAACAACACATAATCCCAGAAGCGGCAGAACGCCTCTTTGGAGAGAATGAATGCGCCGCGGGTCCTGGGAAAGAAAATAGGCTGTAAAAATAATGGCCGCAATCTTGGCAAATTCGCCCGGCATGAAGGTCAGCTTTCCGATCCCGATCCAGCGCGTCGCCAAATTCCGCGTCACACCGAGCGGTGTGAAGATCAGCACCAGGAACAAAATACTGAAACCCAAGAAAGCCAACGCCACCTTTTTCTTCGCAAAGATCCGGTAATCAATGACCGTCATGATGAGCATCCCTGCGATTCCGGCTGCCACCCAGACTAAATCCCGGATCAAATAATGATAAGGGTCGCTGTACTTGTTGATCGAATAATAATAGCTGGCACTGAAAACCATAATGACGCCGAAAATCGACAGAGCCAGCGCAAGCAGCACCAGCCAGAAATCCCCTGATTTCACGCTGCCGCTTTTCAGGATTTCGCCGGCATACCCATGCTGCTTTCGTTCAGCCCGCAGCATTTTTCTTTCTTTTTTCGCCTTTCGTTTTGTCTTTACCATGCGCCTTTGCCTGCCTCGCTTTGTCACTTTTCTATCTCCGGATTTTTCCGGCCAGCATCGGCAGTACTACGCCTCAAGCCGATGCACGCAATTCTTAAAATGTTCCCCTCGCTGTTCAAAGCAGGTGTACATATCCCAACTCGCGCATGCCGGGGATAGGAGAACGGTATCCCCTGCTTCCGCAAGCTCATACCCCTTCTTTACGCACTCTTCCATGTCTTTGCACATACAGCAGTTCGTAAAACCGAGTTCTTCCGCCTGCTGCCGGATTTTCGGCGCCGTCTTGCCGAGAAGCAAAAGCCATTTCACCTTGCCGCCGAAAGCCTGGATCAGCTCCCGGAAATCCGACCCCTTGTCGTATCCGCCGGCAATCAGCAGGATTCCTCCGTCGATCGCTTCGATCGCCTTAATGGACGAATCCGGATTCGTTCCTTTTGAGTCGTTCACAAAACGGATCCCATCCACCGTATCTACATACTCAATCCGATGCTCCACTCCGGTAAAGGCGCGTACCGCGTCCCCGATCGTTTTTGCATCAATTCCCGCAAAATAAGAGACTGCTGCAGCTGCAAGAACATTCTCGACATTATGCGCCCCCGGGATCTGCAGTTCCGAAACCCCACAGATGTCCTCCGTTGTTCCGTCCTCACCGCGGACAACAATGCGGCCGTCTTTTACGAACGCCCCCATTTCCAGCTCCCTCTTCCGGGAGAACGGAACCACGGTCGCTTTTGTATGCTTTGCCAGTTTTTCCACCAGCGGATCGTCAAAGTTCAAAACCGCATACTGCCCCTTTTCCTGGTTCTCCATGATCTTGGCCTTTGCGAGCGCATAGTTTTCCATCGTCTTATGCCGGTTCAGATGGTCCGGCGTCAGATTGAGGATTGCGGAAATTTCCGGCTTGAATTCCTTGGTTGTTTCCAGCTGAAAGCTGCTGGTCTCCGTAACGAGCCAGGCGTCGTCCTCTGCCGAAAGTGCCATGGAAATAACAGCAACACCGATATTCCCCACAACATAGGTCTTTCGTTTGGCCGCCTTGAAAATCTCTCCCGTCAGCACCGTGGTCGTTGTCTTTCCGTTTGTTCCGGTGATTGCGGCATATTTTCCGTGACCGAGCCGATAAGCAAGCTCCAGCTCTCCGACAATCTCCGCGCCCTTTTTCTTGCCCTCTTCCACAAACGGCAGCTCTGGCGGTACACCCGGACTTAGAATCAGTAGGTCAAAAGCGCCCATGTCCTCCGGCACCGTCCCGAAATAACAGGTCACATTTCTCCCTTTGAGAAAAGCGCAGAGCTGCGCATCCAGTTCCCCCTCACTTTTACTGTCCTGCACTGATACAGACGCTCCAAGCGCCAGCATCGCCTGTACTGCCGCGATCCCGGATTTCCCGAGTCCTACTACCAATACGCGTTTGTTCTCCATCTGATTCATATACTTTTCCTCTTTTATCTTCGATATAAACTTCATTTGCCTTCCCTGTCCGCATCCTAAAGCGCCCTAAAGCGCCGCGAGCGCAATCACACAGAAGCAGCAGGCCGCGCCCCAGAACATTCCGACAACCGCCTTTTCCTGCATGCCGCAGAGCTCAAAGTGGTGATGCAGCGGGGACATCCGGAAGACCCTTTTCCCGGTCAGCCGGAAAGAAACCACCTGGATAATCACGGAAAGCGCCTCCGCCACATAGACAAATCCGGCAACCGGAAGCAGCAAGGTCATATTCATCGAAATGGCCGCTACTGCAAGCCCTCCGCCCAGCGCCATCGACCCGGTATCTCCCATAAAGATCTTCGCCGGATTCCGATTAAACACCAGAAACCCAAGACAGGCTCCGCAGAGTGCCGAGCAGAACAGCAGCGGCAGCTCAAACAGAAATACCGACGCCGCAACCGCAAAATAAAGTGAAACAATCGCCGTAACACCGGAAGCCAATCCGTCCAGTCCGTCTGTCAGGTTGACGCTGTTTGACATTGCGACAATCACGAATGTAATAAACGGGATATACCAGATCCCGAAATCGACATACACGGAAACGAACGGAATATAGACCACCGTCCCGCTGATCGTTTCGTTCGCCATA
>CAKQWL010000050.1 GCA_934278965.1 uncultured Clostridia bacterium
GTAACAAAAAGCACCCCCGGCGCCCCCGAGCAAAAGTGCCAGGATCAAAATGATCGCCAAACTCTGCTTCCGGATAAGAAATTGTCCTTTTCCGCCCTGTTCTTTCCAATTCTTCTCTTCCATCGGATTTCTCCTTCTTCCACTTCCTTACGCTTCCGCTTCGATTTCGGATAAAATCATCTGTATGCGCTTTCTGCCATTCCAAACCTGCTCTTCCACCGTCCCAGAAAAGCGGAGCGATTGTTTTCCCTGAATCATCGGCATTACCTCTTCCGCGCGCCGGAACAGAACGCACTGCACCGCACCGCCGCTTGCGTCCTCCGCTGTAAAGCGCTGGTGCTGCCCTTCACCGCCCATTCTCACGATCTCCTTCGCCCTGGCATGAGGAATCGCAAAAATCGGTCTTGGGTTCTGATGTCCAAACGGCTGCATCCACTCCAACTGATCCGCCAATGCCTCTGTAATGTCCTTCGTACAAAGCTCAAGGTCCACTTCGCTTCTGCGCTCCAGAAGCGAAGGATTCTCTGACAGCATCTCCAAAACGCGCGCATTCAATCTCTGCCCCAGTTCTTCAAAATGCTCCTTTTTCATCAAAAATCCGCAGGCGCCGGCATGTCCTCCGAATTTGAGGAAAAGGTCCTCACAGGATTTCAAAAGCCGGTAAAGATCGACGGACTCAATACTCCTGCCCGTTCCTTTCAGAAATGCGCCGTCCTCGCCGGAGGGAGTCACCAAAATGGTCGGACGGTGGTGTGCATCTTTCACCCTGCCCGCCGCAATTCCGGTAATACCCTCATGAGCATCCGGAAGCAGCAGCAGAATCAACGGATCCTGACCGCTGCCGCAGGCGCCGGATGCGATCATTCTCTCACATTCATCACAAGCCGCTTCCTGGAGTTCCTTCCGCAGCCGATTGTTCTTTATCAGTGTCTCCGTGCCCTCGCGGAGAAGCTGAGGCTCCCGCGCCATCATCAGCTCCGCCGCTGTGCGTGCATCCTGAATCCGTCCCGCAGCATTCAGATGCGGAACGATTGCGAACGCCACATGATCCGGACGGACCTTCCCCGGTGTCAGACCGATACCGCGAATCAACTGTGTCAGTCCCGGACGCGCGCCGGCATTGACGACGCGCATGCCATACTTAACCATCGTCCGATTTTCACCGGTCAAGGCCACAATATCGCCAATCGTTCCGACAGCCACCAGATCCAGCACTCCTGTCAGCACAGATTTCGGAAGACCAGACCGCTGCTGCAGAGCCTGCGCAAGCTTAAAAGCAACGCCGACACCCGCCAGCTGTTTATACGGGTAAGGGCAGTCCGCGCGCTTCGGATTGATCAAAATACAATCTGCACGCCGATCGGTAATATTGTGATGGTCAGTCACCATGATCTTCATCCCGATTTCTTTGGCGTATTCCACTTCTTCATAAGAAACACTTCCGCAGTCCACGGTAATGATCCGCGCGGCTCCGCTCTGTCGAATTGCCGAAACCGCCTCCCGGTTCAATCCATACCCCTCCTCAAAGCGGGAGGGAATATAATAACTGAGGTTCGATGCATCGGTCAGTTCCGACAGCACTTGATAGAGAAGGCTGACCGAAGTGATTCCGTCAGCATCGTAATCCCCGTAAATACAAATTTTATCTCCGTTTTGAATTCCGGACAAGATAAAATCCACTCCTGCTTCCATGTCGGCAAGCAGGAATGGATCATAAGTAATCTGCGGTTTCTCCGATAAAAATTCCTGAATATCGGCTTCCTCCGTAATTCCTCTTTGACGGAGTAATTCAATTATGATCGGATGGATTTGATTCATATTATACACTATTTCCCATAAGAAACATAATCCCGCGGATTCACATACTGTCCGTTTACACGAACTTCAAAGTGAAGGTGCGGCCCGGTTGAATTTCCGGTACTTCCGGACTTCGCAACAGCTTGTCCCTTTGCCACGACATCCCCGGTCTTGACAAGCAGACTGCTGTTGTGCGCGTAAAGAGTTACAATTCCGCCGCCGTGGTCGATCATGACCATATACCCGTAACTGTTATTCCAGCCGGCTTTGATGACCGTTCCGGCATTCGAAGCCACCACCGTTGTATTGGTCGGGCATCCGATATCCAAACCGGTATGCAGTTTCTTTTTCTTGAAAATCGGATGGATGCGGTATCCGTATTCGGATGTAGTCCGTGAAATTCCCGGTGCGGGCCACATGAATTCACCGCCTATGTACGCATCGTTCCCCTGCAATTTCAAAATTTCCGCCACCAAAGCGTTGGCTTCGGCGTTCAACGCATCCAGCTGTTCCTCCAGCGCGTCATTGTCCTGTGCGACAGCCGCCTTCTTCTCCGCTACGATACTCTTATCGGCATCCAGCTGTTCCTTCTTCGCTGCCTCGCTGTCCTTCGCCGTCTGAAGATCCTGCTGCAAGCCTTCCAGATACTCTCTCTGTGCCTGGATGACCTGCTGCTGTACCCGAAGATCCTCCAGCATCTGTTTGTCCTGCTCATAGACCAACTGCATCCGGTCCAGATTAGTCATCAAATCCGAAATAGAACTGGAACCCAGCAGCACATCGACAAACCCGACATTTCCGTTCATATACATGGCCGCCAGGCGCTCACCCAGTCCTTGCTGCTGCTCTGCAATCTCCTGCTCCACCCGATCCAACTCTGCCATAGCATCATTGATCTTGTCCTCCGTCAGCGCGATACTCGTACTGAGTCCTTGGATTTCGAGATTCAGATTCGCGATGTTTCCTTCTAAGGTTCTGATTTCTTTATTCAAACCGTTCTCAACGGCCTTTCCTTTTGAAAGTTCATCCTTGAGAGAGGCCTGGTCACTTCTGATTTTGTCAAGCTGCGCCTGTGCATCGGATGCCTCGTCGGCAAAAGCTGCGGCACCGGCCGTACCAAGCAGCAGGATCACCGCCATCCCGCAGGCAAGCAGTTGGTTCTTTTTCATCATCTTTTCTCCGTTCCTTTTCAAGTTTCTTTGTCTCTTCCGCAGGAATTTCCGTTCTATGTATCCAGAAATCTCCTCATGGAAATAATACTTCCGCAAGCCCCAATGGAAACGCCGAGAGCGATAAAAATAAATACCAGGTTAAAGGTCATAAATCCGACCGGTACCATTGGATTTCCAAGAAGCAGCGAAAGATCCAGCGACAGCATATCGATGGCCTTGCTGTAGATCAACGCTGTGATCCCGACCGACACTCCTGCCGAAATCAGTCCGATAATAATTCCCTCTGTCAGGAACGGCCCCCGGATAAACCAGTTCGTCGCACCGACATATTTCATGATCTCGATTTCCCGCTGACGCGCAAAAACGGTCAGCTTTACCGTATTCGAAACAACCACAACGGAAACAATCACCAGGAATGCCATGATGACCAGCATGCCGACCTTCAGCGAATCTGTAATCTTGACAAGCTTGTCCACTGTTTCCTGATAATACTTCACCCGGCTGATCCCGTCAAATGTCCCGAGAACCTTCGCGACTTCATCGGCATCCTCCAGCGCGGTCACCTTCACTTCGATGGAATTCGGAAGCGGGTTTTCAACCAACCCGTCCAGCAGGTAAGCGTTTTCCTGCCATTCCTGTGCTTTCCACTGCTCCATCGCCGTATCTTTATCCAGATAATAGGCTTCTTTTACTTCCCTCATCCCGGAAAGCTGGAGAATCATCGTCTCAGCCTGCTCATAGGTCGTCGTATCCTCCAAATAAGCAGACACCGTATCAAAGTCCGCCTTCGCTTCTTCGATCGCAACTCCGATATTGACCATAATAACAAAGAAAATCCCGAGAATCAGGAGCATCGCCGTGATGGAAAACATCGAAGCAAGGCTCATCGCCCGGTTTCGGAAGACCTGTACAAAGGCCTGTTTCACAGAATACCTGAGGCTGTTAAACATGATTCGGCCCCCCTTCTTCATAGGAATACATTCCTCTGTGCTCCCCCGATGCTGTATGGAATCCGTAGTGGCCGACATCGTCCCGGACGATCTTTCCCTTCTCGATCGCGATCACACGCTTTCCCATTCGATCGACGATATCCTTGGCATGGGTTACCATGACGATCGTCGTGCCGCGCATATTAATCTGTTCCAGAAGACGCATAATTTCCCAAGCCGTGTCCGGGTCCAGATTTCCGGTAGGCTCATCGGCGATCAGCACCGTCGGATTGTTGACAATCGCCCGGGCGATTGCTACTCTCTGCTGTTCTCCTGCCGAAAGTTCACTCGGGTACTTGCTCGCTTTATTGCTGATTCCAACCAAACTCAGCACCTGCGGAACCTGTCTTCGAATTTGTCTCGGAGACTGATGGATAATCTCCATCGCAAATGCTACATTCTCAAAAACGGTCTTTTTCGGCAGCAGACGAAAGTCCTGGAACACGATTCCCGTACTCCGCCGAAGCTTCGGGATTTCCCGATTGGACAGGGTTGTGATCTCCTTTCCGTTCACCCGAATACTGCCGCTGTCCGCATCGATTTCTTTTAGAATCAGTTTGATAAATGTCGACTTGCCCGCCCCGGACGGTCCGACCAAAAAAACAAAATCGCCTTTATTGATCCGAATCGAGACATCATCCAGCCCGACATTCGAATTGTAATTTTTTGTCACATTCTCAAATACAATCATTCTTTTCTCCTTCACCGCAAAAACTTGTCTGCGGCAAATTATCCGTATATCTTCTACATTATACTATAATTCGACAAGTAATTAAAGTGATGATTTGATGATGATTCTTCCGGAAATGTTACAAAATGATTACAGGATTTCAACAGCTTCCTTCTGCTATTGCGTCAAAACCCGCGAAAGCAATTCCGAAAATACCGTTTCTGTTTTTTCTCGAATGCTTCTCCTCGCCGCCGGAATTTCACAGTTATATTCCGCACGGTAAAATTCAGCCTCCTCCAGCATCGGAATCGTAAAATCCGCCGCGCGCCCGAGAAAATCCCGCAGCTCTTTTCGATTGATACCGTTATTCTCTTTGTTCAGCACAAATACCACATCATGTCCGCAGAATTTCATCTGCCGAAGTCTGTCAAAAAGGGCTGCCGCACCGAGCAGTTTGGACGGCATTGGGTCGATCACCAGCACCATGGTATCCATATCTTCAAAAAGTTCCTCGCAGGATGTGCCGTTTCCGAAATCACAAATCACCGGATTACCGCTCACCGCACCGCAAAGGCGGAGAAGCTGAATGGTTTCTCCCTGCGTCCGCATGACATCTGCCGAATTTCTTTCTTTGTGAATTTCCGTGCAAAACTGCGCATTTCTTCCAAAGCGCGCGTAATCTGTCGGCGGCCGGAGAACCCAATTGATCTGATCATCCAGATTGCGAATCCCACGAATTGCTCTGCCTTGCTCAAGCAACGCGAAGAAATCCGTAAATTCTCTCCCCAAGAACCGCCTGTCCATCCCCAGCGCATCATAGACATTTGTTTTCCGTTTTTCCTTTCCCGTTCCGCCGTCCATCTGAACATAGGCTGCAAAATGCTTCGGCTGTTTCCTCGAGGCATAAAATGCTATTGCGGCAGCTACAAAAGTCGTCCCAGCTCCGCTTCCTGTCCCTACCACACCGATTTTTTTCTTTCCCTGAATCCTGTTTTTCGTTTCGCAGGCCTCCCCTGCCCGCTCAAAAATCCGTTTCACTTTTTTCCCTCATTTCCCCTGCTTGTTTTGAATTGCTTGTACTGTAAATATTTTAAATTTCAATTATATTCCTCTTTCTTTCCTGCGTCAATTCATTTCCTCTGCCTGTCGGAAAAACTGGCAAAAAGTTTGATCTGTTTTCGGCGAACTTTCTGTTTGACAGAATGTCCTCCATCCGCTATGCTTTTATATAGTTTTGCGGAGCCCTGCTTCGGAGCCCGCTTCGGAAAGGAGACTGACGGAAAATGGGAGAATTTCATACACATTTTATCTTCATTGTGGAAATGATCGGGACGGTCGCTTTCGCCGCGTCCGGAGCGATGATCGCCATTCGGAAGAGCCTGGACCTTTTCGGCATCATTATGCTCGGTACGATCACCGCCGTCGGCGGCGGAATCATCCGCGACGCCATCATCGGACAGGTTCCCCCTAACACCTTTGTAAATCCGGTTTATATCGTTACTGCCATTCTGACCTCAAGCGTCCTTTTCCTGATTTTTTACCTGCGCCCGGAGCTGGACGGCAGTCAGCGCATTGAAACTTACGAGAAAATATTAAATCTGTTTGACGCGGTCGGGCTGGGTGCATTTACCGTGCTCGGAAGCAGTGCCGGCATCGAGGCGGGATATGCAAGATACACATTTCTTTTAATTTTCCTCGGTGTCACTACCGGAATCGGCGGAGGGATCCTGCGGGATATTATGGCCGGTGAAATTCCCTATGTACTGAAGAAACAAATCTACGCCTGCGCATCTCTGGCAGGCGCCATTCTTTACATTCTTCTGCTGCGCAGCAATATCTCGAATAACACCGCAATGCTGAGCAGCGCTCTCTTTATTGTCCTGATTCGGATGCTCGCAAGCCGCTTTGATTGGAACCTTCCTGTCGTGAAAAGAAAATCTTAAAACACCGACAAAAAACGGACAAACCCGGAGTACAAGCCGAAAACGGCAAGCTGTACTCCGGGTTTTCTTTGTTCAGAATAGTGCGCGATGGTGCACGGATTGGAAGAGACAACACGAACCATGTTCGCAGAGCCATACTGTATATCTGTATTGTCCTGAATCACAAATCATAAATTTTCCGCTATTATACGGTTCATGTCCGCATACGAATTCCAGTAATCGTTCCTCACCTTTACTCCTGCACAAAGAACCAGCCGTTTCAACAGCTTCATAATATCCTCTGCGTGCAGTCTGGTCTGCCGATAGATCCAGTCATCCGTCACCGATTCGATCTCATGCGCAGCAATATTTCGCAGCTTGCTCTCAACATTTTCACGCATTGTGCAGATATCATCCAGCAGAGCCCCCTCCGGAAGCATGCCCTCAAAGATAAAGCAGATCTGCATTGAATTCAAGACGGTTTCCTGTATGTCTGTGTAGCGTGTGCCATACCTGTTGTTATGCCGCGCCATACCACTTTTCAGCGCCTGCCGGATCTCCCGCCCGCGTTCTGTCCGCTGCATGACTGCTGTGTCGACCTTATAACCGCCTTTTTTCATCTTACTGCAGAACTGATCCGGTGTAATCCCCAGTTGATCCCTGAGACACATGGTAAACAGGTCCAATACGACCGGCGTCAGTCCCCGCAGAAAATCCGCATAATTTCCCTGCCGCATTTTGATTTGCAGGCTGAGCACATACTCGAAAATCTGACGATGATCGCTCATTTCGATCGGAGTAAACTTGTGCTTCATTCCCTGCATGGCCTTTGTATATCCGCTCTTATCCAACTGCAAACGGCACTCCGCAGCCTGCATCATACGCATCGTATCCGCCGGAATGAACTCTGCAATATCCTGTGCAAGCAGCAGTGCCGCTTTATAGTTATAAGCATCCAGCAGCCGCCGAATGCTTTCTTTTTTTATTTTCACAAGCAAATGCTCGCCTTCAACCTCATGACAACGGTTTGTGAAGTCCGGCTCATTATCCTGATCCAATTCCCAGAACGCATCCACATCGTAGTCCTTCGGATCCTCGTCCTTGGGATTTTCACGCTTGTTGGGCGTGGAAACCTGCACCGCCTGCATCGGATACTGCGCCAGGACCGAAATCACATTCAGCGCACTTTTCATTGCCGGTGTGCCGGAAGACAGATTTACCAGCAGCGTGCTGTCCGGGTTGGCGTCATGGATTTCCCGCAGCAGTTGATCAAAATCCGTATAAAATGTATCAAACAGCTGTACCTGTGTTAATTCATCTCGTTCGATCATGTGGAGTTTCATTACATGGCCCATCTGCCGCTGCAATCTTTCCAAACTCAAGCGATAGCGATCATCCTGCTTGCTTCGCTCCAGCATTTCGTGTGACAGATACAAATAAACCTTTTCCGGTTTGTATACACGGCAAATGTGCAGTACGGCTCCATCATGATAGCTGGCAATCGGATCATGTCCGCCAACCGGTGAAAATAAAATATATGGCATCGCTCTTTTTCCTCATTTTATATAATCACAACGTCTTCTTCCTCAAAATTCGGCGGATCACCCCAGACATAGGTTTTGCTTGATCCGCGAAGCCAGTAGATTTTTACATGATCTCCCGCCTTCACGATATTATTCATCCCAGTACACAATTTGTCAAATTTTGAATTACTCAGCCACGCTTCAAAAGCAGATTTTTGAACGCGTCGTCCAAACCCTTCTAAATATTTTACCATTCGTAATCGCTGTTTGTTGTCCGAAATATCATAAATGATAACAGCCAGATGTTTTGAGGGGTGCAGTTGCTCCGCCTCTGTGCCGAAATAATCTTCTCGTTCTGCGTTCATCCATATCACCACACTATCGAATAACAACCGGCTGATAGATAGAAACATCTCTCTGCTCCACCGCTTTAGCCAAATCTACTGTCTGCAAATAAAAGCACCTTCGCAGAGTAGAGGACATATTTTTCAAATATTTAGCCGAACTTCCGAATTTCACTTCCATTTTGCGAATGAAAATACGCATTCCTTGAGGAGTCAACAAAATACCGCCGCTTTCCGCATCCGCTTCAAAATGTTCCGGCTGGATTTCATTTCCTTGTATCAAACTCATAACCACGGAGTCAACAACAACCGCCCGCCATTCTTCCATTAAATCACTTGCCAGAGCAGGATGCCCATTATGCAGTTGATGATAAAATCCAATATATGGATTCATACCGCGGCTTTCAATTTCCGCATAAATCTCGTACATAAGCAGTGTGTAACCCAAACTCAACATTGCATTAAATGCATCTCGAGGAGGTTGACGGTTACGCCCTTGAAATGCAAATTCCGGACGCACCAAAGCGGACAGTACCGAAAAGTAAGTTCGTGCCGCCATACCCTCAATGCCCATCAACTCATCGGTTTCCTGCGCGCGTTCGATTCTATGTTCCAACTGCTTCATTGTCTGAATATGCGCGTCAACATTTGTCTGCTGATTACGCTGATACCGTCTTAAAATCACACATTGATTGCGTATTTTCGCAGTAATGATGCGTTTAGCCATTACCAAACAAAATGATGGATCATCACAGGCGTAAATCTGACTTTTCAGCCGCTCACCATTAACATGCCGTGTAGAACTTAATTTTCCATAATACGCTCCCTTTCCCGAGAAATAATTAAGCGTGATGCCACGCCGCAAACATTCCTGCATGCAAGGTGTTGTAATGGAGGAATTGCCGAATATCGTAATGCTTTCCAGCAGCTCCTTTGGTAGTTTACGAACCATGCCATCCTTTAGTGTCACGCAGATATAGCCACCGTCAACGGAAATCACTGCACCGTTTTCGTTCACATATAAACAACTCATAACACACCACCCTTATTTGATCCGTCCCCTTCCGGGGAAATGCAGTTATTATTTTTAAGTCAAAAAATATTGGTAGGAAAGACTACCTGGGTTTCCGTCCCCTCTCGGGGAAATATAATTCTCTATTGAAATCGTTATCCCATTTGAGAAAGGAGAATTGTGTTTCCGTCCCCTCTCGGGGAAATATAATTCTCTATGAGAACGGGGTTATTTTAAAGAAAAAGGCATTGAGTTTCCGTCCCATCTCGGGGAAATATAATTCTCTATGTTGACAGCAAAAAGACGGCTTATCTTTGCGAAGTTTCCGTCCCCTCTCGGGGAAATATAATTCTCTATCCTGTCTCTGAAAAACTGCACCATATCTGGCTTTTTCGGTCGGTTTGCGGCGCAAAATATTTCGCACCGCACAATTTGCCGCAGAACATCTTTCGGCCGTATTTTTGAACCGACAAAACCATATACAGTTTACGGTACATCAATTAGTATAACACACTTGTACCGTCTTTGGAGCATTATGCGGCGCAAAATCATTGAATTGACATAGTACACGCACCCATTTCATACAATTTGCCATCGTATTGCGTGCATTTTAACATATGCGGTGAAACGCCAAGTACGGCGTCTTTATAGTGCTTATGCTGCGCCCGAACCTTGGGCGCAATCGCTGCATCGATGATCTCACTGACACGCCTTACACTATTCTCCCCTAAAAGCGGATAAGACACCGTTTTGGACACATAACCGCTGCCGCCGCCTAAATATAGGTTACCGCCGCCGTTAATTTCGTGCAAGGGAAATTTCTTTAAAAAACACTTCTCATAATTCTGCGCAAAAATCATCGCTGCCTGTATAATTTGTCTGGGCGAATACGGGAAACATTCCGTATTGATCGTCATCGGAAAGCGAATTTCCATATCCGGCTTAATACATTCACGGAAAATCGGAAGTGCCCGTTCATGACCGTCTACCGCAATATCAATTTTCTGGCACAGCGTCAAATCGTCCGCGCGGAGTGGTTCACTGTCACCAATGCGCAATCCGCTCATCATATCGTTAACGGCATCCGCCTTTCTTTTCTCATTGCGTTTTAACCGGTTAAACATATGCTGCTCTACTTTTGCGGCGTTATTCTGTAAATTTTTAATAACAAATCTGGAATTGTCTCTCATACGGATCCGTTTCAATTCATCCCGTTCTTCGGCGAACCGTTCATTTCTCTGCAGCACAACAGCACCCAGCAAAATCGTACGCAGCGCACCTTTCAAACTGCTTCCCGGTACATACGGGCAGCCATACGCATCTTTTATCGAAGTCAGTATTTCTTTTTTGCTCTTCTGCTCAATCACAGCATTTCCGCTGTCCATTGTGTATGCGATCCACGGCATATATTCCCGCTCGGTGATACGGTTATCCAGCAGCCAATAAACAAAATCGCTTTTGCCTCTCAGCAGATATTCTTCATATTCCGGCAGCAACCCCCGCTTCGTGAAATATGCAAACATCTTCTCCATGTCCGGAATATGCACTTTATTGGCATACTTATCATAAATGTATTCTTTTTTTCCGATCGTGCGGCCACTGCCGATAAATACCGGTCCCTCTGTTCGGAGCGTGATCGTATAATGCTGCAATTCTTTTCCCATAACTATATCTCCATCCACAGCGGTGCTGCATAACGATAGACCGCATGTCTGCCGCCATTCGATACATCAAATACATCCCCTGCAAACCGCCTGTCAAAGCACGAACCCGCACAGAACATGTACAGATCCCGCTTGCGCCGCTGCTCTTCCGCGTACTCCGCCGAATCCACAAATCCGGCACGCCGCTGCAGAAGATACCGTGCGCCCTCCAGAACACTTTCCAATTCTTCCTCTGCCGCCATACAGACCGAGAGGCTGATGCATGGTACCGCGTTCCCTCTCAGGCGCTTGAGCAGTGTTTCCGGCACATCCTCTTTCCGGACCGTAAAGCGTCCTAATCCTGCACTGCGTTTACCCCCGATTCCACTGTACGATAAAGCATTCAGCAGCGTCTCAAACTGCGCCTGTACAGCGTCATCCGCTGCGCCGACAATCGTATATAGACCGCTGCCCTGGCCGAAATGATAAACACCTACGCTATACGGCAGAGTTTCTCCGGTTTCCAGTTTTTCTTCGGAGCGGGATGCCGCCATCGTCCGGACTTCAAAAGCACCTAACATTTTCAGCTTTTCTGCCTCAGCTGCCGGATCCATTTTGCCTTGCAGATAGCTGTCCAACTGAGCTGCTGGGATATATCTCAGCTTTTTCAAGCTTTTTTTCACGAGGGAGTTCCCCTCGTTTTCCTTTTGAATCGGCACGAGCGGCTTCGGCAGATACAGTTCTTCTCCGATAAAAGGGAGTAAATCGCTGATGCGTAATT
>CAKQWL010000051.1 GCA_934278965.1 uncultured Clostridia bacterium
GAAAGAGCTTCTGTTGCGGGAGAACGGCCGGCGGATCTTGTACCGGTAACGGATCATATTGCGATTACTTTCCTGAAGGAAGTAACGGAGAAAATGGGTCTTAACCTGAATATCTCCGCGATGGTCAATGATGACAGCGTTTATGTTGATATTGACGGAAAGGATTCCGGAACTGTGATCGGCAAAAGAGGACAGACTCTCGACGCTGTGCAGTATCTGACGAGCCTTGTAGTAAATAAAGGCGAAAATAAGAAATACATCCGAGTTGTTGTGGATGCGGAGAATTACAGGGCAAAAAGAGAAAGAACGCTGGAGCAGCTCGCTGACCGGCTTGCGGACAAAGTGGTGCGGACGAAGAAGAGTGTGCGTCTTGAGCCGATGAATCCTTACGAAAGAAAAGTCATTCATGCGGCTTTGCAGTCTAACCCGAGTGTTACGACAAGAAGTGAAGGTGAGGAGCCGTACAGAAGGGTGATCATCGAACTCAAATAATAAGGAAGGGCTGTTTTGCGGAAAAGCAGTCCTTTTTGTTTTCTTTGCAGTAAGAAGAGGAGAATCGTTTTGAAGGAAGATACAATCGCGGCAATCGCATCGCCGGTCGCGGAGGGCGGAATCGGCATTATCCGGATGAGCGGAGAGCTCTCGTCCGATATTTTGGAAAAGGTATTTCATCCGCTTGGAAAGAATATTTCCTTCCCGCTGGAAAACAGAAGATTGTCTTACGGCCGTATTCTTGATCCGGAGAACGGACAGATCATTGATGAAGTGCTTGCGGTCATGATGTATGCGCCGCATACTTATACGAGAGAGGATGTCGCGGAAATTTACTGTCACGGCAGTGTGGTAGCGCTGCGAAAAACATTGGCGCTTCTTTGGCGCAGCGGTGCCCGTCCAGCAGAGCCGGGAGAGTTTACAAAACGGGCATTCCTGAACGGACGACTGGATTTGTCTCAGGCGGAAGCCGTTATGGATTTAATTCAGGCCAAAACGGATACGGGATTTGACGCGGCCATGTCACAGTTGGAAGGCGCGCTTTCCGGAAAAGTGCAGGAGATTCGGAAGGATCTTACGGATGTGCTGGTAAATGTGACGGTGAATATCGATTATCCGGATGAGGATATCGAGGAAATCGTGTACAGTGACCTAATAAAAAGCTTATCGCTTATAGACGATAAAATAGAAAAACTGCTGGCTGGGGCGAATACGGGACGCATTGTCCGAGAGGGAATTCATATTGCGATTATCGGAAAACCGAATGTCGGAAAATCCTCTCTCATGAATGCGCTTCTCAAAGAAGGCCGTGCAATCGTGACGGAAATCCCGGGAACGACGAGGGATACGATTGAAGAATCACTGCGGATACGGGATATTCCGGTGGTGCTTACCGATACGGCCGGAATCCGGGAAACAGAGGACACGATCGAACAAATCGGAATTGAGCGAAGCCGGGAGGCGGCAGGGCGTTCGGATCTCGTTATTTTGATGATGGACGGAAGTGTGCCGTTATCCGAGGAGGATCGTCTTTTGATCGCCGGACTGTCCGGACGAACGGTTCTCGCTGTTTTGAATAAGCGGGATCAGGGAAGTGCTGTGTCCGAAGAGGAAATCCGAAAGCTGCTGCCGCAGGCGGTTATTGCAGAGGCATCGGTGCGCTGTGGCGACGGTATCTCCGAGATTGAAGATGCTGTGGAGAATCTCGTGTATCAGGGCGGCGTTCGTCCGGGCGAGAGCCTTCTGGTAACAAACGCCCGGCATGAGGATATTCTTCGAAGGGCGTCGATCCTTCTTTCCGATGCGGTATCTTCTGCCAAAGCAGAGGAGCCCTTGGATATTGTTGAAATCGATATTCATGAGGCTTATACTATTCTCGGGGAGATCATTGGTGAGGCGGTAAGTGACGATATCATCGACGAGGTTTTTGCGCGCTTCTGCCTCGGAAAATAAAGGTACGAAAAATAAAAAAGAGAGAAAAGAGAAGAAGAATGAGCTACTTTGTAATGGATGAATACGATGTAATTGTCGTTGGAGCAGGACACGCGGGATGCGAGGCGGCGCTTGCCGCGGCGAGAATGGGGCAGCGGACACTGATGTTTTCCATCACACTCGAGTCGGTCGCGATGATGGCCTGCAACCCGTCTATCGGCGGAACGGGCAAGGGACATCTGGTCCGGGAAATTGACGCCCTCGGCGGTGAAATGGGAAAAAACATTGATAAAACATTTCTCCAAAGCAGAATGCTCAATACCGCAAAAGGACCGGCGGTGCACTCTCTTCGTGCACAGGCGGATAAAGAACACTATCACAGCGAAATGAAGAAAACCATTGAAAGAGAAGAGAATCTTCATTTGAAGCAGGGCGAGGTCGTGGATCTGATGGTTGAGGAAGTACCGCCGAGCGAAAGAGACGGCGATTCAACTCCGGAAAAAAGAGTCTGCGGCGTCATTTTAAAAACGGGAGCGGCTTACCGGGCAAAAGCCGTTGTCATCGCGACCGGAACCTTTCTTGCCGGAAAGATTTTTATCGGGGATGCGGCGTATGAAAGCGGGCCGAACGGACTTGCGCCGGCGAGAGAGCTTTCGGAGAATCTCCGGAAGCACGGAGTCGTTCTTCGTCGCTTCAAGACCGGAACACCGGCGCGCGGACTGGCAAAGACACTGGATTATTCCAAAATGATCGAGCAAAAGGGGGATTCGGCTATCGTTCCGTTCTCCTTTATGAATGACCATTTAGAAAAAGACCAGATTTCATGCTGGCTGACATATACAAACGAAAAAACGCACGAGATCATTCGCAGCAATTTTCACCGTTCCGCGCTTTTCGGCGGAAAGATCGAGGGGATCGGTCCGCGGTACTGTCCATCGATCGAGGATAAGATCAACCGGTTTGCCGATAAGAAGCGGCATCAGCTTTTTATCGAGCCGGAGGGACTCGATACGGATGAAATTTATATCCAGGGAATGAGCACGAGTCTGCCGGAGGATGTGCAGCGCGATTTTTATCATACGATTGAGGGTCTGGAGAATATTGAGATCGTGCGTCCGGCTTATGCGATCGAATATGACTGTATCGATCCTTTGATGCTGAAGATCAATCTGGAGTATCGGAAAATCGGAAATCTTTTCTGTGCCGGACAGTTTAACGGAAGTTCCGGATATGAGGAAGCCGCGGCGCAGGGAATTATGGCGGGGATCAATGCCGCGCTCCGCGTACAGGGAAAAGAGCCGTTTATCCTTGATCGGAGCGAGGCTTATATTGGCGTGCTGATTGATGACCTTGTGACAAAGGGGACAAATGAGCCGTACCGGATCATGACATCGCGTGCGGAGTATCGTCTGGTCCTCCGTCAGGACAACGCAGATCTGCGTCTCACGGAGAAGAGCTACCGGATCGGGCTTGCGTCTCAGGAGCGGTATGACCGGTTTTTGGAAAAAAAGAGAAGAGTTGAGGAAGAAAAGCAGCGCTTAGAGCGGACTTATGTTTCGCCTCAGGACACGCGGGAGTTTTTGGAGCGGATGGGAACCTCTCCGCTTCAAAACCGAATCAGCCTTGCGGAGCTCTTGAAACGGCCTGAAATCAATTATCAGAGTTTATCGCAAATAGACGATGATATGCCGAAGCTTTCCGCTCATGAGCAGGCGCAGCTGGAGGTACAGATTAAATACGAGGGATACATCAAGAAGCAGATCGCGCAAATTGCACGCTTTAAGAAACTGGAAGAAAGAAGGCTGCCGGAGGATTTTGATTATAACGATGTGAGCGGACTTCGAATTGAGGCACGGCAGAAGCTGAATCAGCAAAAGCCGGTTTCTCACGGACAGGCATCTCGAATTTCCGGCGTTTCGCCGGCAGATATCAGCGTCCTTCTGGTTTATCTGGAAAAGGAACGCAGACTTCGAAATTAGTTCTGAACACAGGAGGAAAGATGGAAAGACTGGAAAGAGCGCTGGTGCAGCTCGGAGTGGAGTATACGCCGAACATGATTCGGCAGTTTCGGGAATACATGGAAGGAATCCTGGAATGGAACGAAAAAATCAACTTAACGGCGATTACGGATCCGGATGAATTTGTAGTCAAGCATTATATCGATTCCGTCCTTGCTGCCGGGCAGGAAGAGGTGAGGAATGCAAAGCGGGTAATTGATGTCGGAACGGGCGCCGGATTTCCCGGAATCCCGCTTGCGATTCTTTTTCCGGAGAAAGAATTCGTGCTGATGGATTCTCTCAATAAGCGTCTAAAGGTAATAGACGATTTGTGCGGACGGACAGGGATTCTCAATGTGACGACGGTGCACAGCAGAGCGGAGGAACTGGCGCATCAGCCGAAGCATCGCGCACATTACGATCTTTGCGTATCGCGTGCGGTAGCCAATATGGCGACTCTGGCGGAGTACTGCCTGCCGTTTCTTGGGGCAGGCGGATATTTCCTTGCGTATAAGGGACCGGATTACCAGGAGGAACTTGCCCGGGCAAAGGGAGCGCTTCGAATCCTCGGAGGAGAGTTTTTGGAAGCGCGGGAAGCCGAAATCTCGGATTTTGATCTGTCGCATAAAATCCTTTACATTCGAAAAATCAAAGAAACACCCGCGAAATATCCGAGAAAAGCGGGAATTCCGTCGAAAGAACCCCTGAAATAGCGAATTTCGTGGTTTTTTGTTGAAGAGAAATAATTTCCTTTGATTTCCCGGCATGCTACAATGAATTCAGAAAGGGGGAATCGGGAAATGTACAACAGGAGAAAGGTGATGGAAATTCCGCTTCGAATGATCCACGCTAACCCGGCGCAGCCGAGAAAAGTATTTTTAGAGGAGGAACTGGCGGAGCTTGCCTCATCCATCCGGGAGTTTGGTGTAATTCAGCCGGTCATTGTGAAAAAGGACAGGCAGGGGGGATATCTTCTGATCGCCGGGGAGCGAAGGACAAAGGCAGCGGCGATGGCGGGACTGGAAAAGATTCCGGCACTTATTCGGGAGGAGGATGAACGGAACACCGCGATCCTTGCTTTGGTAGAAAATGTACAGCGTGAAAATTTAAGCTACATAGAGGAAGCTTACGCGTATAAAAATCTAATGGACGAGCACGGGCTGACACAGCAGGAGATCGCGCGGCAGGTAGGGAAAAAACAGTCCACGATTTCAAATAAGGTGCGCCTGCTGACGCTTCCGCCGGATATCCGAGAGGTCCTTGCAGAACAGAAATTGACCGAACGGCACGCAAGAGCGCTCCTGAAAGTTCCGGAGGAGGAAGCGAGGAGAAATATTTTAAAGCGTGGCGTCGAGCGGGAACTCCATGTCCGGCAGACCGAAAAACTGAACGAGGATTACCTTGAAAAGGAAGAAGAGGAGGCGCGCCAAAAAAGGCGCGTATGCTACATCAATTATAAAATCTATGTGAATTCAATCCGCAAAGCGTTTCAGGAAGTCAGCAATGCGGAAAGAAATGCCAAATATTTCCAAAATGAAAACGACGGGTTTGTGGAAATCCGCATTGTGATTCCGAAGGAAAATAAAAAAAGCAACGCAGTAAGAAAATGTTTCACGTGAAACATTTTCTTTTTTGTTTTAAAATACGGTGGAAAAGAAAATAAGGCTATTGTATAATAAGGATATTGAAAACAGATTCGCAAATATAGGAGGGTTTTATATTGGGAAAGGCGATAGCAATATTTAATCAAAAAGGCGGAGTAGGAAAAACAACAACGAATATCAATTTGGCAGCATGTCTTGCGCTCAAGGGAAAAAAGATTTTAATTGTAGATATTGATCCGCAGGGAAATACAACAACCGGAATGGGCATTACGAAAAAGGGATTGGAAAACACCAGCTACGAACTTCTTGTTGATTCGTCGGTGCGTCCGGAAACAGTTATTATGAAGACGAATGTCCGGAATCTGGACATCATTCCGGCGAGTGTAAATCTTGCCGGTGCGGAGCTGGAAATGGCGCAGATTCGGGGAAGAGAGAAGATCTTAAAAAAAGCTCTGGACCAGGTAAAGCCAAACTATGATTACATCTTTATCGATTGTCCTCCGTCGCTCGGACTTCTGACGATCAATTCATTGACGGCGGTGGACAGTGTGCTGATCCCGATTCAGTGCGAGTTCTACGCGCTGGAGGGAGTCAGCCAGCTGATGAGTACGATCGAGCTTGTTCGAAAGGGATTTAACCCGAAGCTTCAGATACAGGGCGTTATCCTCAGCATGTTTGACGGCCGGACCAATCTTTCGATCCAGGTCGTAGAGGAAGTAAAGAAATATTTCCGAAACCGCGTATATACAACCGTTATTCCGAGAAATGTGCGGCTGGCCGAAGCACCGAGCTTCGGAATGCCGATTACGGAGTACGATCCGGCGTCCAAAGGCGCAGAGGCTTATATGGAATTCGCGGACGAATTTCTGGAGCGAGAGGAGGAGAATTGATGGCGGCACCAAAAAACAGAGGCCTCGGAAGAGGCTTGGAAGCCTTGTTTGGGGATGTTGAGATCAACCCGTCCGGTGCACCGTCCGAACTCTCGGAGAAAGAAGATCAAAAAAGAAGCGGTGCTGCGGAGAAAAAAGCCGCGGATGCGGACAGCATCGTTTTTCTGGATATTAACGAAATCCGGCCGAACGAGAATCAGCCGAGAAAAAGTTTCAATGAAGAAAAGATTGACGAGCTTGCGGCTTCCATTTTAGAACATGGGCTGATCCAGCCGATCGTCGTAAGGAAAAAGTCCAGAGGATATGAGATTGTAGCCGGGGAGAGGCGTTACCGTGCGGCGAGAAAGGCTGAACTGAAGACCATCCCGTGCCTTGTGCGGGAATTAAGTGATGAACAGAATATGCTGCTTGCGATTATTGAAAACATGCAGCGGGAGGATTTGAATCCGGTTGAGGAAGCGCAGGCGATTGAAAAAATGATTGATACCTATGGCTTGACGCAGCAGCAGGTCTCCAAGAGTCTTTCGAAAAGCAGACCGTACATCGCAAACGCACTTCGGCTGTTGAAGCTGCCGGATCCGATTCTGGACATGCTTGCGAAGGGCGAGCTTTCTTCGGGGCACGCGAGAGCACTGGTTGCGATAGAGGATTCCCGCAGGCAGATCACGCTTGCGGAGCAGGCGGTTCGGGAAGGTCTTTCGGTTCGTGAAATCGAAAAACTGTCCGGAGAGGGAAAGAAAACCGGAAAACCGGCAGCACGGGCGAAAAAGAAAAACGCCGAAATTGCCGGTGCGGAAGAAGAATTAAAGGAAATTCTCGGGACCAGAGTCAATCTGATCGTAAAAGGAAAGCGCGGAAAAATTGAAATTGAATATTACAGCCGGGATGAACTGGAGCGCCTTTTAGAACTCCTGAAAAGCTTGGAAAAATAAGGAGCAGGGATATTGTTTCATGTGAAACAACCGGAGCGGTCAGAAGAAATTTAAGGAAAGAATGCAGTAAGGAAAGCAGAGGAAAAGGAAAACACAGATGAAAGAGTATAGTTTTATTCTCACCGTTTTAATCGGATGGAATATTATCACATTTCTGTTGATGGGGCTTGATAAATTGCTTGCAGTATGGGGAAAGCGGCGGATTCCGGAATCTACCCTGCTCGGAAGTGCTTTTTTACTCGGTGCTGTCGGCAGCGCTTCCGGGGCGCTCGTTTTTCGTCATAAAGTGCGGAAAGCGAAGTTTATCATTTTACTTCCGATCGCGGTTGTGATTAATGTAGTCGCGTTCATTGGCCTGTATACAATTTTGAAATAGGCCGCCAAAACAGCAGGAAGATCAAACAGGGGTAAAAAAGGGTATGGTAGAATTTCTGGAAAGCCTCGGATTGAGTCCGGCGCTTTTGATTTTCATAATCTCTATGATCCCGCTCTTGGAGCTTCGCGGCGGTATTATTGTCGGTTTGGCACTCGGGCTTCCAAGGGCAGAGGTTCTCGCGATCTGCTTTGCCGGCAATCTGCTTCCGATTCCGTTTGTCATTCTTTTCGGACGAAGACTTCTTGAGGCATTGGGAAGGACGAAACTTTTTGGAAGAGCGGTCACGCGATATCAGAGGCGACTTGCGGAAAAGTCGAAAAGCATTCAAAAATACGGACCGGCCGGTCTTGCACTGTTTGTCGGAATTCCGGTTCCTGGAACAGGTGCGTGGTCCGGAGCGCTTCTCGCAGTGCTTCTCAATCTGAGGCTTGCACTTGCGGTACCGGCAATTCTTGCGGGACTGGTTCTTGCGGGGATGATTATGACATTCGGGACAAGCGGAGTTCTTGAGATTTTTCATTCGGCGGGATAGTTCGGCAAAAACAAAAAAGGGCCTTGACAAAGGAGCCTTGACAAAAAAGAAAATCATGATATAATTAGTCCGAAAACATGACTAATTATATTGCGGACAATGCATTGACACCATTCATAAAGGAGGCTTTTCGTGGATTCAAAGATAGCGGGACATATCCAGAGCTACTGCGCCTGTCTTCAGGAGTGGAATGCATCCTATGAGGAGTATGCGAAATCTGTCGGACTTTCTTATACCGGACTATTCCTATTGACAACGCTCTATGAAACAGAAAACTGCACGCAGAAGCTGCTGAGTGAGAAGTGTTTTTTGCCAAAGCAGACCGTCAACGCGGTGGTCACGGCTTTTTATAAAAAGGGCTGGCTTCGAATGCAGGAGCTTCCGGAAGACCGTCGGAATAAGACCCTCCACTTTACGGAGGTTGGAATCGCAGAGGCAGAGCGCATTCTGCAGCGGGTTTATAAAAGCGAACAGGCGGCAATGAGTGAATTGAGTCCGGAGGAGCAGCAGTGTCTTGTTTCTCTGACTCGACGATATGTCACAGCCTGCAGGATACAAATGGAGGAGCTGTAAAGCCCCCTGCTGGTAAGACAGTAAAATCCAATTTCGTGGAACAGGCATGATCTCGGGCAAGCCTGTTCCGCTTTTAGCAGCTCATCCACGGGAATGTAGCCCACAAGGTCGTACTCGATATGTACCT
>CAKQWL010000052.1 GCA_934278965.1 uncultured Clostridia bacterium
TTAGATGCCGAAGGAGAAAAAGCGCTTGAGCGAAAGTGCGGGACTTACATTACACTGGAGATCGAAGGAATTGCAGACGAAAAAAATTCGATCAAAAAAAGGGCGGCACAGGCGCTTGCCAAGGAAATTTCAAGGCTGATACCGTTTCGAAATGACTTGAAGGTATTGGTTGTAGGACTCGGAAATGACAAAGTGACACCGGATGCGCTGGGACCTTATTCCGTTTCGAAAATAAAGGTGACGCGTCACCTGTTTTTGATCTTTGACTGCAGCAGTGATCCTGAAATGGCGAATGTGAGCGGGCTGATTCCGGGGGTATTCGGTTCTACCGGGATCGAAACAGCGGAAATTATTAAAAATGCCGTTGATATCGTCCGTCCGGATGTTGTGCTGACGGTAGATTCGCTGGCCGCGCGCGATATCCGAAGAGTCAATACGACGATTCAGCTAAATGACACGGGGATCCGCCCCGGCAGCGGAAGCGGAAATCACAGAAGCGAAATCAGTGAGGAAACGGTCGGAGCAAGAGTGGTTGCGATCGGAGTACCGACAGTGATTGATGCGGGGACCCTGGTCATGGATGCGCTTTCCGGGTTTCGGCAAAGTGAAGGAGAAATTGAAGCTTATTTGAAGCAGAATCCACTGGATCTTGTGGTTACATCGACGGATATTGACTTTGTCATCAAGGAATTTTCCGATATTATCGCAAGCGGAGTTAATATCGCTCTGCACCCCGGCATATACTCGTAAGAGTACATCTCTGAAAGAGACAAGGGGGAAATTATGAGAAGGAAACGAATTGCCGCGGTCGCTGTCTTTGTTTATCTGCTCTCTGTATTCGGAAGTATCGGCGCGTTGGCAGACGGAGAAGGAATGACACTTTCGGAAGGCGAACTTGGACTGATGTGTGTTTCAGCGGTTTATCCGGTTTCCCGCGGAGGGCGGGATTTGGACAGGATAAATGACGATGGCTTGAACAAAGACGGAGAAAAGGAATCGGATGAGGCGCGCCGTGAACATGCGGAAAAGGATGGGGCAGAACAAGCAGGGGACGGCACAGGAAGCTCCGAGGAAATTTTAGGGGAAAAAGTTGTATCACCGCCGGTGATTCCGGAGATCCGTGAAAAGGAACCGCTGGTGATCATTTATCATACGCACGCGACAGAGGCCTACCAGCCGATTTCAACCGGAAATTTCCGAACGACGGAAGAGGAAGGATCGGTGCGGGATGTTGGAAATGTGCTGACGGAAGAGTTGGAGAAGCTTGGAATTCATGTGATTCATGATAAGACGCTTCATGATGCGGAATCCTATAACCAGTCCTACACCCGATCACTTGCGACAGTCAAGGCCTTGATGGGGCAGTATCCATCTGCGATTTTTGTGATTGATCTCCATCGGGACGCGGCGGCTTATACTGGCAATGTTGGGAAGACGGTCACGGTCGAGGGCGAAACGGCCGCGGCCTACTCGCTGGTAGTCGGAGAAGGAAATCCAAACGCGGCGATGCTCCGTTCCTTTGCGGAACGGGTCAATGAAAAGGCCGAGGCGATGTATCCGGGGTTCGGCGGCCGGATTATCAGCAAAACATATAAGTATAATCAGTATGTGTCGGATTATCATCTGCTGCTTGAAGTCGGCAACAATGAAAATAATATCCGGGAGACGCGTGTGACGGCAAAATACTTTGCCAGAGTCTTTGCGTCCGTCATTGCCGACACCATTTAGCTTTCGTTTTCAATGTATTGTTATCAAATTCATTCTTATTTCTAAGAGAATGAATGAAGATGAGCGAAGGAGACTGTTTTATGTGGAAAAGGGAATTGGTGATTTTTTTCTCGCTGCTTACTCTGATTCTCGGTCTTTCCGAGGTAGATCGTACATGCGGATATCTGTACGGATGCAAAACCGTATATCGGCAGGCTTCGGAGACCGCTTTGGAAATTGCGGAGGAATATGTGGTTCCGTCCGCACTGTTTTTGAAAGAGCGTTGGGAAAATCGCTATCTCTTTCAAAAAAGTTCTTGACAAGATGGAAGAGAGTCACTATAATAAGTAAAAAATTCGGTGAAAGGCGGAGAAACAGTATGATTTACGCAAATAATTCCATGATGTCCTGCGATATGATGATGCGAAAGACCGTCTTTGGCCGGCATGCGGATTAAGTCCGCAGATACCCGGATTTGAAGGCGGTTATGGCGCGTGCGCATAATCGCCTTTTATATTGGCCGGAACAGTGAAAAACAGAAAGAAACGGAGGAATCAAAAAGATGGCAGCAAACAATGAGAACAGAATCGGAACAAGGTGTGTGCAGGCCGGATATGCACCCGGAAACGGAGAACCTCGTCAGATCCCGATTATTCAAAGTACGACTTTCCGTTATGAAAGCAGGTCGGAAATGGGGAAATTATTCGATCTCGAAGCAAGCGGATATTTTTATACGCGTCTTCAGAATCCGACGAATGACAGTGTGGCAGCAAAAATTGCCGCATTGGAGGGAGGAAGCGCCGCAATGCTGACTTCTTCCGGACAGGCGGCAAATTTTTACAGTGTTTTTAATATCGCTTCCTGCGGGGATCATGTGGTGAGCTCTTCCAGCATTTACGGCGGAACATACAATCTGTTTGCGGTAACGATGAAGCGGATGGGCATCGATTTTACATTTGTTTCACCGGATTGCACCGAGGAGGAACTCAACGCGGCATTTCGTCCGAATACGAAAGCGGTGTTCGGTGAGACCATTGCGAATCCTGCGTTGACTGTTCTGGAT
>CAKQWL010000053.1 GCA_934278965.1 uncultured Clostridia bacterium
CTAATTACTTTGTGACAAGCGATGGAGAAGACTTCATTACGATATTTTTCAACGCCTTGGAAAAAGCAAAAAAAATGCAAATGGATTTGACTATTGAGAGCGTATAAGGAGAGCGCAGACAGATTCCAGTTTGTCGAACTGATAAAATCCCTTTAGAAACTTAAAGGGCGCACTTCTATACTCTCCTTCCGGGAGTATCGTGCGTCCTGCGGAGTTTCATTCTCTGTCCGCAGAAGAAAACTGCATGACCGAGAATGTTTCGTCACCTCGTTCCGTCAAGGTGGCTCCCCCCCCTTGCGACGCTTACGCGTCCATCCCCTGTGGACTTGCCGTCCGCAAAGGGCATAAACTGCTGGTCGCCGCCAGCACGTTTGAATTGGTTATGTTCTGGGTGCTCTTGGATTTGGAATTGCTGTAGCTGGCTGTTTTCTAAAAGATAAGGATAAATAAAGTCCTGGTTGTCTTACCGAGATTGACAACGAAATATCGTACGAATATATGGCATGTACGCAGCGATTCTCCGTCATCCCGAAACGAAACTTCAATATCCTTGATAAAGACAAAAAATCCGAAACCATTCCCAATCGGAAAAAGTTCGGATTTTTTCTGTTTGGTGGAGCATAGGGGGTTCGAACCCCTGACCTTTTGACTGCCAGTCAAACGCGCTCCCAGCTGCGCCAATGCCCCGAATCAGCGGCAGGATTGCCTGCCGCAAAGATATTGTACTATTTTTGAGACAAAAATGCAATTCTTTTGCGAGGGTAAGTTTTCGCAAAAGAATTTTTTTAATTTTCTCCGTAAAAAAGATAAAAATGGTTCACCCGCGATACTGATTTCGCAGAAGATCGATCTCCTTGGCATATCCGTCCAGTTCGTTCGGTGTTTCCAGAATGAAAGGCAGATCTTTCAGACACGGATGATTGATGATGGCTGCGAAGGTGTCGGTGCCGAGGAAGCCTTCGCCGATTTTTGCGTGACGATCCTTGTGCGCGCCGGTCGGATTCATGCTGTCGTTCAGGTGCATGGCCTTCAGTTTGTCCAGGCCGATGACGCGGTCAAACTCATCAAGGAGCGCATCGAGGTGATGAATAATGTCGTACCCGCCGTCGCTGACATGGCAGCTGTCCATACAGATACCGAACTTTTCCGGAAGTTCCAGTCGGTCCAGAATCGCTTTGAGCTCCTCAAAGCTTCGTCCGATTTCGCTTCCTTTGCCGGCCATGGTTTCCAGAAGGACCGTGGTGCTTTGATCCGGTGTGACAATTTCATTGAGCATTTCGGCCGTCAGGCGGATTCCCGTTTCAACACCCTGACCGACATGACTGCCCGGATGCAGATTGTAGTAATTGCCCGGGAGATATTCCATGCGCTTCATATCGTCCGACAGCGCCATACGCGCGAATTCCCGCGTTTTTTCGTTGGCTGCGCACGGATTGACTGTGTAAGGCGCATGCGCGACAAGTTTTCCGAAACCGTGTTCCTGCATGAGAGCTTGGAGCGCCTTGATATCAGCGGGGTCAATAGCCTTTGCGGCGCCGCCCCGCGGATTTCGCGTAAAAAAAGCGAACGTATTTGCGCCGATCGAAAGGGCAGTTTTGCCCATTTCATAAAATCCCTTAGAAGCCGAAAGATGGCATCCGATTGTCAGCATAGCGGAATCCTCCTGTATCTGTTATCTATAAATAGCGCTCTAAAACGACAAAGGTCCGGTCTTTTTTGGTCCGCCCGGACACCTCCCGAAGGACGGCTTTGCCGCGTCCGCGCAAAACCATTTTATCCCCCTCCTGCAAAAGAAAGTCCGGTTTCAGCAGAACTCGGCTGTTGACCAGCACGATACCGCTGCGAATCGCTTCCTGCGCTTTTCCGCGGGAGAGACCGAAAGCGGCGGACAAAAGGCTGTCCAGGCGAAGGGACGCGACAGCAACGCGTTTTTCCTCCGTCCGTACGGCGCCGGTATTCAGGTCTTGAAGCCCGACGATGGAGAGCGTAAGGGAAGTGTGCCCGGCTTTTTCGTAATTGGCGAGCAGAAAATCTGCGATATCCCGGAGAATCAGGATGTCCGCGCCGTCTTCCCGCACCAGGATATCGCCGGTGACTTCCCGTTTAATTCCGAGAGAAAGAAGAGAGCCCAGATAATCCCGGTGCGTCAGCTTGCGGGAGCCTTTCCCGGTTTCCGCGCGGAGGACCGCAATCGGGCATTCGATACCTGTCTCTTTATCCAGCGGTGCATTAGGCGGCGTATCCGGAAGCGCATCCAGCGGTGCATCCGGCATTGCGCCGGACAAAGCTTCCGCCGGAAGGACTTCGGTCAGTGGAGTGTACTCCGGAATCAGGAAGAGGAGTCTTCGCTCGGCATCCGGGTATCCGCCGTAAAAAAGCGCCCGCATCCGGCCGCTCCCGCTTGGCGCAGCATCCCGGTAAGTTCCGTCCGGAAGCTCCGGAAGAAGGATTAGATCCGGTTGTTTCCGGCAAAAATCAAAAGCAAGTGCGCTCTGCCGCGCGTCCAAAAAAGCCGTATGAACCATTTCATAGTTTCGTTCGCATTGACGAATTCGATCTTCAATCGCAGCGAGTAAAAGTCTGTCTTCTTTTTCCATGCCCTTATTGTACCACAAAAGAATAAAGAAAAAATAGAATATTCTTTGCGCCTCTTTGGATTTTTGTTATAATGGACTTAGTGCAAAATAATGAAAGAACAGAAAAGCAGCAGAGCGCGAATCTCCGCTGCTTCCGGAAGGAGAACGGACAGAATGAAGTATCTGAATGAAAAAATGCAGCCCTATCTTGAAGAACTGCGCGCGAAAAAAGCGGCCCCGGGCGGCGGAGCGGCGGCAGCCCTCACAGCAGCGCAGGGAGCGGCGCTTACGATGATGGCGGCGGAATATACAATCGGCAATGAAAAATACAAGGCGTTTGAAGATAAATGCATCGGAGCCAGGGCAAACAGCTCTTATATTTATATGAATCTCTGCATGGCGATCGATCAGGACGCGGAAGCCTATCAGAAGGTTGCCGCGGCTAAGGCGCTTCCGCGGGATACCGAGGAGGAAGTTTTGTTCCGGGATACAGCACTTGAGAAAGCGTATGAGGACGCACTTCTGGTGCCGTTCAAGGTGATGCGTCTTTGCGAACAGGGACTCAACGCGGCATCGTTTATGATCGGTGCGTGCAATCCGAACATAGAGTCGGATCTTGCTTCGGCGATCCTCCTGCTTGCTGCGGGAATGCGGATGTCCTGGATGAATGTATTGATGAATCTTCCGTATTACAAGGATGAAGTGCAGAAAGATGTCATCCGGAAGGAATGCACAGTACTGCTCCGTTATACCAAAAAGATTGAGGAGCAGGCGGAGGAAGCGGGCATTTTCCCGGACTTCGCGCCGCTGACTGAGGATGATGAGGTGCAGAAGATTTTAGAGGCGGCGGGTCTTGCGTAGAGATCGCTAACAGATCAAAGGGCAACCGGGTATGGCTGACGGAAGGCGATTACAATAACATAAAGAACGCGAAATAGAAAGCGAAATAAAGAAAGGAAGACGGAGAGCAAAAATGAAAGTTTTATTGATAAACGGCAGTCCGCATAAGGAAGGCTGCACTTACACGGCGCTTCGCGAGGTTGCGGATACCTTGGAAAAGTGTGAAGTGGAAACGGAAATTTTCTGGCTCGGAACAAAGGCAATTCAGGGCTGCATTGCCTGCAACAGCTGTGCCAAAACGGGAAAGTGCGTGTTTGATGACGATGTAAATAAAATCGCGGCAAGACTGGATGAATTTGACGGGATTGTTCTGGGTTCTCCGGTGTATTATGCATCGGCGGCCGGACAGCTTTGCAGCTTCTTGGACAGACTGTTCTATTTCAACGGCGACGCAGTGGCGGGCAAAGTCGGAGCGGCGGTTGTTTCATGTCGGCGCGGCGGCAATACGGCGGCATGGGACCGCTTGAACAAGTATTTCGGAATGAACAATATGTTCATTGTCGGGTCGCAGTACTGGAATCAGGTGCACGGAAGCACACCGGAGGATGTAAAGAAAGATTTGGAGGGACTCCAGACGATGCGGACGCTGGCGCAGAACATGGCATTCCTGCTTAAAAGCATAGAGGCGGGCCGCGAAATCGGAGTGGCCTTCCCGCAGTATGAGGAGAAGATTTATACGAATTTCATTCGAAAATAAAAAGGAGAGAGGCGGATGGAGTATATCGCGGCAGGATATAATATGCTGAACGATCTGAATTTTGCTGACGGTCGGAAGATTAAAAATCAGCTCGGCGGCAGTGTTTTTTCCCTTGCGGGAATCAAGCTCTGGCGGGACAGTCTGGCTTATGTCGGAATCGCCGGGAAGGATTTTCGGGATTATTACGGGGAGTTCCTCCGGCAAAACGGGATTCAGTATCATGTCGAAGAGCGGCTTCCGCATACGCTGTATTATGTTCTGGATTATGCTACGGACGGAAGCTGGGAGGAAACCTGCCTCTACGGGTCGGATTATGAAGACCGGGCGTACGAAGAGAGTAAATATGACGCTTCCTTTTTTGAACCGTTCTGCGGAGAAGACACCAAGGGCATTTACATTGAGGCGTCGCTCGGCACGAAAATCGTGTATGAGTTTGATCGGCTTCGGGGGATGATGCCAAACGGAAAACTGATGTGGGAGATTGTAACATCCGATTTACTGGATCCGGCTCAGCATGATGAAATTCTGCAGCGCATCGAGCATGTTGATTATTATTCGATGAATCTTCATGAGGCCAAAGCGTTTTTTTCGGTGCAAACAGAAGAAGAGGCCATTCAAGAGCTCCAAAAGATCGAGAAACCGTGTTTCTTCCGGGTGGGAGAAAAAGGAGCTTATCTGATTCGGGGTAAAGAGGTGACTTTTCTGGCAGCGGTCGGCGCAGAGGAAAGCATCGGAGAAACCGGGTGCGGCAACTGCTCGACGGCAGCGGCGCTGATCGGGCTGGCAGAGGAAAAGAGCGCACTTGAGACTTTGGCAATGGCGAATATTTCGGCGGCTTATAACGCCAAGCAGTACGGGCCGTATCCATGCACGGATAAAAGGACCCGGGCAGAAGCGGAAGCTTTGCGGGATAAGATCCTGCAGGAAGCGGCCGCAGCAGAAGACAGTAAGATAAAATAAGGAATTCGAGGAGAAAAAAGAATGGCATTATACGAATCCGGTGAGGATTATCTTGAAAATATTTTGATGCTGAAAACCGAAAACGGAATGGTCCGATCGGTTGATATCGCAAACCGCATGGGCTTTTCAAAGCCCAGCGTGAGCCGGGCTATGGGGATTTTGAAAAAATCCGGTCTGATTACGGTTGATGAGGGCGGACATATCTTTCTGACGGAAGAGGGCATGGCCGCGGCAGAGCGGATTTATGAGAGGCACACAGTGATTTCAGCCTACCTGGAGCAGCAGCTCGGGGTGTCGGAAGAAAACGCGCTTTCGGATGCCTGCAAGATCGAACACGACCTCAGTGAAGAAACTTACAGCAAAATAAAAGAAATCGTCCTTCGCTCCAATCCGGAACAACTGAAAAAAATAAGAAAAAGACCTTTTTAAGAAGCTTTTTTGATTGAAAATCAAAGACCGCGGCTCCTGCGCTTCTCGCAGCGGCTGCGGTCTTTTTATGATTGGTGATCGGAAAATGCTCTCTGGAGCCGGTTTCTGGCGCATTTTGTGCACCTCACGGGGGTCGATGCGTTTTACGCGATGAAATCACGGACAATCAGCATCAGGAGATTGTTGTCGTAAAGATCTTTGGCGAACATGGATCCGGATAGAGTTCCCATGATAGAGGAAGAAGTCTCCGGCGCGAGAAAACTGCAGAGCGGGACCAGCAGTGCAAGTCCGAAAAACACGATGAGGACTCCGCGCAGGAATCCGGCCGCGAGTCCGAGAATTCCGTCTGCCAAGCCGGTAAAGCCGTGATTTTGCTTTCGGGAAAGCGTTTCTG